>NZ_JBYTEM010000004.1:31960-180141 GCF_058789735.1 Rhodanobacter sp. FW106-PBR-R2A-1-15
TGCGGAGAGGTGTCCGAGTGGTTGAAGGAGCACGCCTGGAAAGTGTGTATACGGCTTAACCCCGTATCGCGGGTTCGACAAATTCGTCTGGAACGAATTTGGACAGCCGTCAGGCTGGCCCCTCGCGCAGCGAGGGGTGAGGCCCAGGAAGGGCCGAACAATCCCGCCCGGTGCGGGGTAGTGTTGAAAGGTTTGTGTTGCGGAGAGGTGTCCGAGTGGTTGAAGGAGCACGCCTGGAAAGTGTGTATACGGCTCAACCCCGTATCGCGGGTTCGACAAATTCGTCGGGAACGAATTTGGACAGCCGCCAGGCTGGCCCCTCGCGCAGCGAGGGGTGAGGCCCAGGAAGGGCCGAACAATCCCGCCCGTGGTCGTGGTGCGAAGAGTTATGCGGAGAGGTGTCCGAGTGGTTGAAGGAGCACGCCTGGAAAGTGTGTATACGGCTTAACCCCGTATCGCGGGTTCGAATCCCGCCCTCTCCGCCAGTTTCTGAACAAGGTGCGACAGCGTGAAGCTGGCGCAAGAGCAAGAGCAGCAAGCGTAATCGTTTGACGTCCATGGTGGCCCCGTCGGTCCCCCCGCGACGATAGTTCGCAAACTCCGCCAGGTCCGGAAGGAAGCAACGGTAGCGAATGATTCGGGTGCCGGGGTGTGGCTGGCGGGGCCGCCGCCATTTTGAAGACATGCTTTACTGACTTACCTGCCGCGACTTGGCACAATTGACCTTCGCCCCAAGGTAGTCAGGCATGTCCTATCAGGTACTCGCCCGCAAGTGGCGCCCGCGCAAGTTCGCCGAACTGGTGGGGCAGGAACACGTGGTGCGCGCGCTGACCAATGCGCTGGACACCGGGCGCATGCACCATGCCTACCTGTTCACCGGCACCCGCGGCGTGGGCAAGACCACCATCGCGCGCATCTTCGCCAAGTCGCTGAACTGCGAGCGCGGTCAGTCGGCCGATCCCTGCGGCGAGTGCGCGGTGTGCACGGCGGTGGACGAGGGGCGCTTCGTCGACCTGCTGGAGATCGACGCGGCCAGCAACACCGGCGTGGACGACGTACGCGAGGTGATCGAGAACGCGCAGTACGCGCCGTCGCGCGGCCGCTTCAAGGTGTACCTGGTCGACGAGGTGCACATGCTGTCGAAGAACGCGTTCAACGCGTTGCTGAAGACGCTGGAGGAGCCGCCGCCGCACGTGAAATTCCTGCTCGCCACCACCGACCCGCAGAAGCTGCCGGTGACGGTGCTGTCGCGCTGCCTGAAGTTCAACCTGAAGCGGCTGCTGCCGGAGCAGATCTCCGGCCAGATGCGGCACATCCTGGGCGCCGAGAACATCGCCTACGAGGACAGCGCGATCGGCGAGCTGGCCCGCGCCGCGGACGGTTCGCTGCGCGACGGCCTGTCGCTGCTGGACCAGGCGATCGCCTACGGCGGCGGCGCGCTGCATGCCGAGGACGTGCGCAACATGCTCGGCAGCGTGGCGCGCGGGCAGGTGATCGGCGTGCTCGATGCGCTGGCCGCTGGCGACGGCGAGCGGCTGCTGGCCGAATGCACGCGGATCGCCTCGTACTCGCCGGATTTCGGTGGCGTGCTGGACGACATCGCCAGCGTGCTGCACCGACTGCAGCTGATCCAGCTGATCCCCGGTTACCGGCCGGAGGACGACAGCGACGACGACGGCGTGCTGATGGCGCTGGCCGAACGCATGACGCCGGAAGACGTGCAGTTGTATTACCAGATCGCCACCTCGGGCCGGCGCGACCTGGCACTGGCGCCGGATGCGCGCACCGGTTTCGAGATGGCGATGTTGCGCATGCTGGCGTTCCGCC
Source organism: Rhodanobacter sp. FW106-PBR-R2A-1-15 (assembly GCF_058789735.1). Taxonomy (NCBI): domain Bacteria; kingdom Pseudomonadati; phylum Pseudomonadota; class Gammaproteobacteria; order Lysobacterales; family Rhodanobacteraceae; genus Rhodanobacter; species Rhodanobacter sp. FW106-PBR-R2A-1-15. The sequence continues at coordinate 33,788 of NZ_JBYTEM010000004.1, forward strand.
CCGGCGATGGCGCACCGGTCGTACGCGCCGAGCGGGCGGCAGCGAGCAGTCAGCCCGCCGCGCCACGGCCAGCTTCGGCCGCGCCGGCACGGACGCCACCCATACCGACGCGTGCGGCGGAAGCGCCGATGCCGCGGACGCCTGCGCCAACTCCCGCGCCAGCCGTGGCTGCTCCGGTAGCGCGTGACGCCGATGGTTTGCCGGATTGGGAGTCCCTGATCGAGCGTGCCGGCCTGCGCGGCCCGTTCAGCGTGCTGGCGCAGAACGCCATCCTGCGCGAACGCGATGGCCAGACCCTGGTGCTGGCCTTGCGACCGGCGCACATGAGCATGGCGGTCGAGCCGATGGTCAGCCAGATGGAGGAGCGCATCGGCAACGCGCTTGGCGAGCGCATCAAGCTGCGCTTTGTCAGCCAGAACCAGGCAACGGGTGCGCAGACTCCGGCCGCTCGCGCCGCGCAGGCACGCGACAGCGCCCAGGCCGCCGCCGAGCAGGCGATCGAGGGCGATCCGCTGGTGCAGTCGCTGAAGCGCGAGTTCGGCGCGCGCGTGGTGCCGCAATCCATCAAACCCTATGACAACGAATCCGGAGCCAGGTGATGAGAGGACAGATCGGCCAGCTGATGCAGCAGGCGCAGCGCATGCAGGAAGACATGAAGCGCGCGCAGGAAGAAATCGCGAAACTCGAAGTCACCGGCAGCGCCGGCGGTGGGCTGGTCAGCGTGGTGATGACCGGTGCGCACGAAGTGCGCCGCGTGCAGATCGACCGGCAGGCGTTCGCGGACGACCCGGAGATGGCCGAGGACCTGGTTGCCGCCGCGATCAACGACGCGGTGAACAAGGTCGCCCAGGCCAGCAAGGACAAGCTCGGCGGCGTCACCGCCGGGATGAACCTGCCGGCCGGTTTCAAGATGCCGTTTTGAGGCCGGGATTCGAGATTCGGGATTCGGGATTGGTAGACGCGGTACGAGGCGGCACATGCATTTGATTTTTCGAATTCCGAATCCCGAATTCCGAATCCCGGACGTTCAATGAGCGGCTCCCCCCTCCTCGCTGACCTGATCGAAGCACTGCGCTGCCTGCCCGGTGTGGGCGGCAAGAGTGCGCAGCGGATGGCCTTCCATCTGCTGGAGCGCGAGCGCGAACGCGGCCTGAAGCTGGCGGCGGTGATGGAGCAGGCGATGCGGCGCATCGGCCATTGCGAGCGCTGCCGCAACTTCAGTGAGGAACCGTTGTGCGCGCTGTGCGCCAGCAGCACCCGCGACCGCCAGGTGCTGTGCGTGGTGGAGTCGCCCACCGATCTGGCGGCGATCGAACAGGCCACCGGTTACCGCGGCCAGTATTTCGTGCTGATGGGACGGCTGTCGCCGCTGGACGGGCTGGGGCCGGAAGAACTGGGGCTGGCGCAACTGGTCCAGCGCCTGGGCGAGGGCGAGATCGAGGAACTGATCATCGCCACCAACCCCACCGTCGAGGGCGAAGCCACCGCGCACTACCTGGCCCAGCTGGCCCGCGCCGGCGGCGTGCGGCCGACCCGGCTGGCGCACGGCGTGCCGCTGGGCGGCGAACTGGAATACGTCGACCGCAACACGCTGGCGCATGCGTTCGGCGGCCGGCAACTGCTCGACTGATTACCGCAGGGGAATGATTATGACCGACACGATTTTCAGCAAGATTGTCCGCCGCGAGATTCCGGCCGACATCGTCTACGAGGACGACGAGGTGCTCGCATTCCGCGACCTGAATCCGCAGGCGCCGGTGCATGTACTGTTCATTCCGAAGCGGCCGTTGGCCACGCTCAACGATGCGACAGCGGGCGACGCCGAGTTGCTCGGCAAGTTGCTGCTGGCCACGGCGGCGTACGCGAAGCAGGAGGGTTTTGCCGAGCAGGGCTACCGCACGGTGATCAACGCCAACGAGGATGGCGGGCAGACCGTGTATCACCTGCACGTGCACCTGCTGGCGGGGCGCCGCATGCACTGGCCGCCGGGCTGAGCATGGCGGCGCCGCGTCCTGCACATGAGAACGCCGGCTCGAAGCCGGCGTTCTCATGTGCGCTTACGGTTTCGGTGCGGGCGGCGGGGGTGGCGGCCGCACCACGATGACCTGGCGGGGATAGTAACCGCCGTAGTAGGGATAACCGCCCCAGTACGGGCCGAAGCCTGGACCCCAGAACGGGTCGTAGAAGCTCGCCGGATAGTTCACCACGACCGGGCGCTTCGGCCACAGGTAGACCACGTCGGCCTCGACGCGCGGGTAGGCGTAGTCGAACTCGCCCACCTTCTGCGACACCGTGCCGTGCAGCGTGCCGGTGACGGTCAGCTCGCGGCCGCGGACGAACACTTCCGGGTCGTAGAAGCCGTCGCGGCAGGCGACGAAGCGGCCCTGGTTCTCGCCGCTGTTGCCGGTTTTCGGACGCGCTTCGCTGTCCAGCGGACGCGACAGCAGGTAGAAGCAGGTCTGCTGCGGGCCCGGTTCGGTCTTGATGATCTCGCCGCCCCAGCGCACGCGCGTGCCGCCGGCGCCACCCTGCTGGGCGCTGGCGGTGGAAATGTCGGTATAAGTGCCTTCCAGCGGCTTCGGAATCGTCGCGCAGCCGGCCAGCAGGGCGAGCGCAGCGGCGAGGGTCAACGGGCGGTACAGGGACATGGGGATCTCTCCATCCAGGGGCGACGGCCTGCGCCGTCGTGTCGGCTCCTATTTGACCACGTCGACGATACGGAAATCCCGCACGGCGTGCTGGAACGCGCGCAATGGTTCAGTCGGTGGTTCGTCGTGGGCATAACGCAGTTCCAGGTAACTCCTCATCAGGCTTGCCAGTTCCTCGCGCTGGCCGGGCAGCGCCCGGGCGGCGCGGCTCAGGTAATGCTGCGGGCCTTCGGCCGGGCGACGCGCGATACCATGGCGCGCGAGCTTCCGCTCCAGCTCGCGCAGCGCGTCGCGCAATGGGTCGCGCGGCTGCCGCCGCAGCAAGGCCCACGCCAGCCCGATCGCGATGAACAGCACCCCGCCGATCGCCAGCAATACGCCCAGCGTCGCCGTGTCGGCGTCGCGGATGCCGAACGGCGTCAGCAGGCCGCGCTGGCGCAGCGCGTCAAAACCGATAACGCCCTGGTCCCACCAGCGGTTGACGATGTCCCAGCGATTGCGCAGGCCCTGCAGCCAGTCGTGGCGATACCAGGCCAACTGGCCGCCGGCGGCGGCCGCCGCGCCCAGCGAGACCCGCTCCGGGCGCACCGCGCCGGTGGGATCCACGCGCACCCAGCCGCGCCCGGCCAGCCATACCTCGCTCCAGGCGTGTGCGTCGGAATAGCGCACCAGCAGGTAGTCGCCGAGCTTGTTCCAGTAGCCGCCCTGGTAGCCGGTGACCACCCGCGCCGGGATGCCGGCGGCGCGCATCAGCACGGTGAACGCCGACGAGTAGTGTTCGCAGAAACCCTCGTGGGTGTCGAACAGAAAGTCGTCCACCGAGTCGCGTCCCAGCGGCGCCGGGGCCAGCGTGTAGCGGAAGCCGCCATCGTGGAACAGCGCCAGCGCGGCCTGCACGATGGCCGCATCGTCGCTGCCGTAGCGCTGCCGCCACTGCGCGGCCAGCGCGTGCGTGCGCGGGTTGAAATCCGCCGGCAGGCTCAGGCCGAGGCGGCGCGAGCGCTCGTCCAGCTCAGGCTGCAGCCGGTAGCGCAGTGCCGACCGTCCGACGTAGTCGAGCGGGTCGTTGACCGGCTTGTCGGCCATCACTTCGCGGTCGGCCTGCAGGGTGGCCTGCGCCGGCGCCTGCAGCGGCACGTCGAGCATCGGCAGCATGCGGTGCCGGGTCGGCTGCAGGCTGATCCGGTAGGGGACCGAACTGGCGACCTCGATCGGCGCCGGTTGCCGCGGCGGCGCGTAGCGCGGGTCGAGGCGGCGCCAGCTGCGGCCGTCGAAATGCCACATCACGTAGGCGCGGAAGTAGCGCTGGTCCGGTGCGGGCGGCGCGCCATCGAAGCTGACCCGCATCGCGGGGTGGTCGTCGGTGAGCAGGTCGGTGAAGTTGCCCGGCGTCATGCTGTCGCTGAGGCCGGTGCGCGCCTGGTCCTGCGCGGGCGCGCCCCACAGCGGCGAGCTCAGCCGCGGCACCAGCAGGAAGGCCAGCAGGGCCAGCGGTAGCGCCGCCGCAGTCAGCGCCAGCGCCGGCAGCAGTGCCCGCGGCAGGCTGGGCGCCGGCAGTTGCCCGGGTTCCAGCGCGCCCAGGGTGGCCAGTGCCGGCAGCAGACTCAGCGCGACCACCACGGTGGTGACCAGGCCCTGGTCGAACAGCAGCGCGACCATCAGGGCGAAGCAGGCGAAGCTGATGCCCACGCGCACGTCGCGTGCGACCTCGGTTTCCAGCAGCTTGAGGATCAGCAGGCCGACCGCCAGCGCCGCGCCCGGCGCGCGGCCGAAAATGTTGCCGTACTGCACGATCACCGCCAGCGTCAGCAGGGCCAGCAGGGGCAGCTTGAGCCAGCGCGGTACCCGGTCGGCGTGGCGCCGCCGCTGCCACCAGCGCCAACCGAGAATCAGCGCCAGCGCGATGGCGAGCCACCACGGCAGGTGCGGCGCGTGCAGCCCGAGCACCAGTGCCATGGTCAGGCTGAGCAGGTCGAACGCACGGGTGTCGATCGGCCGCTCGCTTGGCGGTCGGGGCCGGCGCGGCGTCATGGCAACTGCGCCAGCGCGTTCATGCAGCGCGCGTAGTGCAGCGGGCCGCTGCCGCCGGGGATCTCGTTGCCGGGCAGCCACAGGCTGTAGTGGCGACGCTGGGCCTGGGCCTCGTTCAGCCAGCGCGCCAGCCGGGCGATGCGCGCCTCATTGTCCAGCCCGCCCAGCTGGCGCCAGTCCAGCTGCCATTGCGGGTGGCTTTGCGGCTGCTCGAAGTCCTTCACCAGCAGGTTTTCGTGGCGGGCGCTGGCCTTCCATGCGATGTGCCGCTGCGGGTCGCCGGCGCGGTAGTCGCGTAGCGCGGCCAGTTCGTCGCCGCGATGCAGGCGCATATGACGGGCGTCGTCGGCGCGGGCCTGTGGCGGCGGCCCGGCCGCTTCCGCGCACGGCCAGACCAGCACGGATTGCTCGGGGTGCAACCAACTCCAGGCGCGGAACAGGCCCAGCGGCCAGCTGCTCCACACGCGCAGCCGCGGCAGCGGCTGCCAGCCGCGCCGTTCGGTGGGCAGGGCCAGTTTCACCAGGGCGCTGGCATGGCCGTCGAGCGCAAAGGCGATGGTGCTGGCACCGAGATCGACGCGGATGGCGTTGCGTGGTCGGCGGGAGTCGAACGCGAGGGTGAGCTCGAGTGGCTGGCCGGCGGCCGCGTGGCCGGCGCGGATGTGGCCCAGGCGCAAGCCGTCGAGGCTGCGGAACGCCACCAGCATGCTGGCGGCGCTGGCCGCGCCGAGCAGGCAGGTGAGCAGCAGGCCGGCGTTGTTCGAGTAGTTCAGCGCACCGACCAGCATCACCAGCAGCAGCACGGAAAAGCCGAGACCGAAGGCGGTCGGCACGATATAGATACGCCGCCGGTGCAGTTCGATCGGCAGGCTCTCGGGGCGACGGTAGCGGGTGAGCGCGGGCAGCCGGCGCTCGGCCCGTCGCTGCAGTTGCTGCAGCAGGTCGCGCATCAATCCACCGCCACCTCGGCCAGCAGCTGCCGCGCCAGCGTGTCGCCATTGGCGCCGCGCGCCGGCAGCAGGCGATGCGCGGCCAGCGGCACGAACAGCGCCTGGATGTCTTCCGGCAGCACGTGGCCGCGGCCGCTGAGCAGCGCCCACGCACGTGCCGCGGCGAGCAGCGCCAGGCCGGCGCGTGGCGACAGGCCCACGCGGATATCGGCATGGCGTCGGCTGGCGGCGAGCAGCGCCTGCAGGTAGTCGAGCAGGGCGCTGCTGGCGGTGATCGCCTGCGCCTGCCGGTACAGCGCGAGCAGCGCCGCGCCGTCGAGTTGCGGCATCAGCTGGGCCAGCAGGTCACGGCGGTCGCTGCCGGTGAGCAGGGCGCGCTCGGCGGTGGCATCCGGATAGTCCAGCGACAGCCGCAGCATGAAGCGGTCGAGTTGCGAGTCGGGTAGCGGAAAGGTGCCGTTGAGGTCCAGCGGATTCTGCGTGGCGACCACGAAGAACGGCTGCGCCAGCGCGTGCGTCTGGCCGTCCACGGTGACCTGGCCCTCGGCCATCGCCTCCAGCAGCGCGCTCTGCGTCTTCGGGCTGGCGCGGTTGATCTCGTCGGCCAGCAGCAGGCCGGTGAAGATCGGGCCGGGGTGGAAGCGGAACTGGCCGGTTTCGCGTTCGTACACACTGACCCCGATGATGTCCGACGGCAGCAGGTCGCTGGTGAACTGCACACGCTGGAATTCCAGCGCGAAGGTGGCCGCCAGCGCGTGCGCCAGGGTGGTCTTGCCCACGCCGGGCACGTCCTCCAGCAGCAGGTGGCCGCCGGCAATCAGGCAGGTGAAGGCGAGTTTCACCTGGCGCGGCTTGCCCAGCAGCACGCGGTTGACCTGGGCCATTGCGGCGTCCAGTCGCTGCTGCAGCGGTTCGTCGTGGGGCTGGGTCAGTGCGGACATGAAGCTCCGTTCCTCAAGCATGGGCAGGTGGCTGGAGGCAGTGTAGCCGCCGCTTCAGGGCAGCTCGACGCCAGCCTCGCGCAGCAGCCGCGCCAACGCGATCAGCGGCAGGCCGATCAGTGCGCTGGGGTCGCAGTTGTCGATCGCCTCGAACAGGCTGATGCCGAGGCCTTCGCATTTGAAGCTGCCGGCGCAGTCCAGCGGCTGTTCGCGTTCGACGTAGCGGGTGATCTCCGCCGCGTCCAGTTCGCGGAAACGCACGCGGGTATGGTCGACGTGGGTATGCCGGCGGCCATTGCGGGTGTCGAGCAGGCACAGCGCGGTGTGGAAATGCACTTCGCGGCCGGAGCTGGCAGCGAGCTGGGCGCGGGCGTGTTCGGCGTTGCCGGGCTTGTCGAGGATCAGCCCGTCGAGTTCGGCGACCTGGTCGGAGCCGATCACCAGCGCGCCGGGATGTTCCCGCGCCACCGCTTCGGCCTTGGCGATCGCCAGGCGCAGGGCGCGTGCGGCGGGAGGCTCGTCCGGCTGCGGGGTTTCGTCGGTGCCGGGCGCGGCCTGCTCGAAATCCGGGAGCAGCCGGCGCAGCAGTTCGGCGCGGTAGCGCGAGGTCGAACCCAGCACGATGCATGGTATCTGCAGCGCGCTCATGTGTCCGATTCGCGCCGGATGTGTTCGCGCATCGCGCTGTTGAGATCGGTCTGGGCCTGATCGAGGGCCTTCAGCAATGGCTGCAGGCGGTCGCGAGTACCGCGCATCGAGGCGGCGGCTTCGTCCAGTTCATGCTGGCTGGCGCGCGGCGAGCGGTCGCGGATCCACAGGCGCTGCTGCAGCAGCGCGCGCAGGCCGGCGTCGATCGCGTGCTGCGCGTCCTGTTCGCTGGCGGCCGGCAGGTCGGGATTGAGCGACATCACCGCATGCGCCTGCTGCAGGCCGCTGCGACAGGTTTTCAGGTCGGTTTCCAGCCGGTCGGCCAGGTCGAGCAGGGTCTTGAGGCTGCTGCCGCGCCTTGTCTGGCGCCGGCGCAGCAGCATGGCGGCGGCCACCAGGGCAATCAGCAGCGCCAGCAGCACGACGGCACCGAGCGTCAGATAGGAATTCAAGGGCGGGGGCTCGGGCAACGGGATGTTCAGTCTGCCCCATCGGAGCGGGATCAGGCAAAATGAGCGCCGGCGGGACGGGGCGATGCCGTTCCGGCGCCGCGTCGGTTGACTTCGCGCGGTGTCGAACCTAACATTCCGCAATTATGTCCGTGACACTGCCAGAGTCCGTGGACGCTTGGCGCATGGTCTCGGCGCGGCGTTCGTTCGAGGGAACGCTACCCATCGCGGCCCTGTCCCGCCTGTGTGGAGTATTGGCGGACACCGATGGACAGCTGCAGTACGGGCTGGATTTCGGCCGTGACGAGCTGGACATCAGCTATGTCGACGTTCATGTGCGGGCTTCGCTGGCGCTCGTGTGCCAGCGCACGCTGGAGCCGTTCAAGCTGCCGGTGGCGGTGGATACCCGGCTTGGCCTGATCCGGCAGGAGCGCGACGAGGCTGGCTTGCCGCCGGATTGCGAGCCGCTGCTGGTGGCCGAGGATGGCCGCTTGAACCCGGCGGATGTGATTGAAGACGAATTGCTGTTGGTGCTGCCGCTGGTTCCGGTCAACCCGGACAGCAGCCTGCCCGACGAAGTGACAGGCCATGAACCGGACCGTTCCGGCGAGGGGCATTCCGAAAGTCCGTTCGCGGTGTTGCGCGAACTGAAGAAGTAACCGCTGGTCCGGATCACCCGATCCGGGCCATGACGCAACAGATCACCTTAGTTTCAACCATCGAGTTTCAGCTGGAGAACCATCATGGCCGTTGCCAAGAGCCGCCGTACCCCGTCCACCCGCGGCATGCGTCGTGCGCACGACGCGCTGAAGACCGTGCAGCTGTCCACCGACCCGACCAGCGGCGAGGTGCATCAGCGCCACCACGTCACCAAGGACGGCTACTACCGCGGCAAGAAAGTGATCGAGACCAAGGGCGCGGTGTCGGTCGAGGATTGATCGGCTTCGCGGAGCCCCGCGGGGTTCCCGGATTCCGGTCAGGCGAGACGGCGCGGCAACGCGCCGTTTTGCGTTGACGGACACCACGAATGACGCAGGGGACGGTTGCGCTGGCGCCGTTCAAGGCGTTCAATCCTTCGTTTACGTTGATGGACAGCCGAATGGCCCAGATCTATTCCCGCATCATCGCCACCGGCAGTGCGTTGCCCGAGCGCGTGGTAACCAACGCCGATCTGGAAAAGATCGTCGACACCAGTGACGAGTGGATCCGCACCCGCACCGGCATCCGCCAGCGCCATATCGCCGCCGACGGCGAGACCACCGGCGACCTGGCTTTCCGCGCCGCGCAGAATGCGCTGGAAGCGGCAGGCGTCAGGGCATCCGAACTCGACCTGATCGTGCTGGGCACGACCACGCCGGACATCATCTTCCCGTCCACCGCCTGCCTGGTGCAGGATCGCCTCGGTGCGAACGGCTGCGCCGCGTTCGACGTCAACGCGGCCTGCTCGGGCTTCATGTACGCACTTGGCATCGCCGACAAATTCATCAGGAGCGGCCAGTCGAAGAAGGCGCTGGTGATCGGCGCCGAGACGCTGACCCGGATGGTCGACTGGGGCGAGCGCGAGACCTGCGTGCTGTTCGGCGACGGCGCCGGCGCCGTGGTGCTGGAAGCTGCCAGCGAACCGGGCGTCTACGCCACCTGCCTGCACGCCGACGGCGGCTACAAGGAACTGCTGTGGAACCCGGTCGGCGTGTCGGCCGGCTTCAAGGACGAGCCGAACCACGGCGTGCGTATCCGCATGGCCGGTCGCGAGGTGTTCAAGGTCGCGGTGAAGACGCTCGACTCGCTGGTCGGCGAGACCCTGCATGCCGCCGGCATGGACGAGTCGCAGGTGGATTGGCTGATTCCGCACCAGGCCAACCTGCGCATCATCGAGGCGACCGCGAAGCGGCTGAACATGTCGATGGAGCGCGTCATCGTGACAGTCGACAAGCATGCCAACACCTCGTCCGGTTCAGTACCGCTGGCGCTGGACTACGCGGTACGCTCGGGCAAGGTGCAGCGCGGCCAGAACCTGCTGCTGGAGGCGTTCGGCGGCGGCTTCACCTGGGCGTCGGCACTGCTGCGCTATTGAGCCCCACGGTCCCGGGGCGCTCTCCACGATGCTGCGCACTTGGGCGTCGTCGTGTTTTGTGTCCCGGAAAACGTTGAATACAGCTGCGTACGGCCGGCAATGCTGGCACCATGGTGGTTTTCGTCGACGGGGTTCGCCCATCCCATGAGTTCCATTGCCGCTACGCTCGCTTTCGTTTTCCCCGGCCAGGGTTCGCAATCGGTCGGCATGCTGGCCGAGCTGGCGGCAGCGCACGCTGAAGTGCAGGCTGCGTTCGAGGAAGCCTCGCAGGGCGCCGGCGTCGACCTGTGGGCGCTGAGCCAGGGGCAGGAAGAACAGCTCAACCGCACCGAGAACACCCAGCCGGCACTGCTGGCCGCCAGCGTGGCGGTGTGGCGCGTGTGGCAAAAGCTCGGCGGCGCACAGCCGGCGCAGCTGTCCGGCCACAGCCTGGGCGAGTACAGCGCGCTGGTCTGCGCCGGCGCGCTGTCGCTGCATGACGCGGCGGCGCTGGTGGCCGAGCGTGGCCGGCTGATGCAGGCGGCGGTACCGGCGGGGGTGGGCGCGATGGCGGCGATTCTCGGCGGCGACGACGCGCAGATCGCGCAGGTATGCGCGGAAGTGGCACAGGGCCAGGTGGTGGCCCCGGCCAACTACAATTCGCCGGGACAGCTGGTGATCGCCGGCAACGTCGAGGCGGTGGACCGCGCGCTGGCCCGGCTCGCCGAGCTGGGCGTGAAGAAGGCGATCAAGCTGGCCGTGTCGGTGCCTTCGCACTGCATGCTGATGCGCGAGGCTGCCGACCGCCTGGGCGAGCGCATGGCCGCGATCGACTGGCAGCTGCCGTCGACCCCGGTGATCCAGAACGCCGAGGCGAGGAGCTACGCCACGCTCGACGGGATCCGCGGCGCGCTGCAGCGCCAGCTGTACCTGCCGGTGCGCTGGACCGAATGCGTGCAGGCACTGGCCGCCGGCGGTGCCACCCGCGTCGCCGAATGCGGTCCGGGCAAGGTGCTGGCTGGCCTGATCAAGCGCATCGACAAGAGCATCGAGGCGCGTGCGATCGGCACTCCGGCCGAACTCGATGCCGCCCGCGCCGAATGGGCGTGAACACAGATTCCGATTCCGAAGGAACGATCCATGAGCAAACCACTGCAGGGTGAAATCGTGCTGGTCACCGGCGCCAGCCGCGGCATCGGCGCGGCGATCGCGGACGAGCTGGCGGCGATGGGCGCCACCGTGATCGGCACCGCCACCAGCGAAGGCGGCGCGGCCGCGATCGGCGATCGGCTCGCCGCGCATGGCGGCCACGGCCGCGTGCTGAACGTCACCGACGGCGCTGCGGTCGAGGGCCTGGTCGAAGCGATCGCGAAGGAATTCGGCGCGGTCTCGATCCTGGTCAACAACGCCGGCATCACCCGCGACCAGTTGCTGCTGCGCATGAAGGACGAGGACTGGCAGGCGATCATCGACACCAATCTCACCTCGGTCTACCGCACCTCCAAGGCAGTGCTGCGCGGCATGATGAAGGCGCGCAAAGGCCGCATCATCTCGATTGCCTCGGTGATCGGACTCACCGGCAACCCGGGCCAGGCCAACTACGCGGCGGCCAAGGCGGGGATCATCGCGTTCTCCAAGTCGCTGGCGCGCGAGATCGGCGGCCGCGGCATCACCGTCAACGTGGTGGCGCCGGGCTTCATCGACACCGACATGACGCGCGCACTCCCCGAGGAGTCGAAGCAGGCGCTGCTCGGCCAGATCGCGTTGGGGCGGCTGGGTGAGGTGACGGACATCGCCAAGGCAGTGGGTTTCCTGGCTTCGCCGGCGGCAGCCTACATCACCGGGGAAACCCTGCACGTCAACGGCGGCATGTACATGCCGTAGCTCGGATGGACGCAGTTGTCGCCAGCGAACCCGTTTTGGGCGACAATTGCGCTTTCGCGCCGGTCATGGGGGACAGCGTGCCTTCGTCATCGGCCAGGCGTGGCGGCCTCGCGGTTTAGCCACTACAATGCGCCGGCCTTTCGCGGGCCTCGCGCCGGCACAGACAATCAATTACTCCCTTGAGAGGTATGGGCAACATGAGCACCATCGAAGAGCGCGTCAAGAAAATCGTCGTCGAGCAGCTCGGCGTGAAGGAAGATGAAGTCACGGCGAACGCTTCGTTCGTGGACGATCTGGGCGCAGATTCGCTGGACACGGTGGAGCTGGTGATGGCGCTCGAGGAAGAGTTCGAGACCGAGATTCCCGACGAGGACGCCGAGAAGATCACCACCGTGCAGCAGGCCGTCGACTACATCAAGGCCCACTCCAAGGATTGATCGCCACGGAATTGATCGCCGCCGACCGGGCCGGCCTGCTTCGCGCGGGTCGACCCATTCACGCGGCGGCACCGAACGCTGCGCCTTCTTGGCGCAGTTTTCGTTTCTGCAATTTGTAACGTCCAACCCCGTATGGTGGGCAGGACGCCCGCCAGGCACGATCGGGCGACGTCCCTGCGAGCTGCGCGGGACGGCTGCCGGCAGCGGCAGATCCACGCAATCACCCAAGGAACATCAGCATGAGCAAGCGACGTGTAGTAGTGACCGGCATGGGCATCATCTCGCCGGTCGGCAACGACATCGCCAGCGCCTGGGATCGTGTGCTCAAGGGCGTCAGCGGCATCGGCCCGGTCACCCACTTCGACACTTCCGCTTATTCCACGCGCATCGCCGGCCAGGTCAGCGGCTTCGATCCGGCCGAGTGGATGCCGCTCAAGGACGTCAAGAAGATGGACCCGTTCATCCACTACGGCGTGGCGGCGGGCACCCAGGCCCTGCGCGATTCCGGGCTGGAAGTGACCGAAGCGAACGCGCCGCGCATCGGCGTGGCGGTGGGCGCCGGCATCGGCGGCCTGTACACGATCGAGGCGACCACGCTGGAGCTGGCGGCGAAGGGTCCGCGCCGGGTCTCGCCGTTCTACGTGCCCAGCTCGATCATCAACATGGTCTCGGGCCAGCTGTCGATCATGTTCGGCCTGAAGGGCCCGAACATCGCCTGCGTCACCGCCTGCACCACCGGCGCGCACAACATCGGCCTGGCCGCGCGGATGATCCAGTACGGCGATGCCGACGCGATGATCGCCGGCGGCGCCGAGTTCGCCACCACCGGCACCGCGATGGCCGGCTTCTGCTCGGCCAAGGCGATGTCCACCCGCAACGACGAGCCGGCCAAGGCCAGCCGTCCGTGGGACAAGGATCGCGACGGTTTCGTGCTGTCCGACGGCGCCGGCGTGCTGATGCTGGAGGAGTACGAACACGCCAAGGCCCGCGGCGCGCGCATCTACGCCGAGCTGGTCGGCTTCGGCATGAGTGGCGACGCGTTCCACATGACCGCGCCGAGCGAGGGCGGCGAAGGCGCAGCGCGCTGCATCCAGACCGCACTGGACGACGCCGGCCTCAATCCGGCCGAGGTGCAGTACATCAACGCGCACGGTACCTCCACGCCGCTGGGCGACCTGGGCGAGGTGATGGCGGCGAAGAAGGTGTTCGGCGACCATGCGTACAAGCTGGCGATGAGCTCGACCAAGTCCACCACCGGCCACCTGCTCGGTGCGGCCGGCGGCGTCGAGGCGATCTTCAGCATCCTGGCGCTGCGCGACCAGGTGCTGCCGCCGACGATCAACCTGGACGAGCCGGGCGAGGGCTGCGACCTCGATTTCGTGGCGAATACCGCACGCGAGGCGAAGGTCGAGGTGGCGCTCTCCAACTCGTTTGGTTTCGGCGGCACCAACGGCACGCTGGCCTTCCGCCGCGTCTGACTGATCGCTTGGGCGTGACCTGCCATCGCCGCACCCTGGACGGCCGGCGCGACTTGCTCGCGCCGGCCGCTTCGTTCCCCGCGCGCTATCCCTGCCTGCTGGAAAGCGTGGTACACGGCACCGCGCAGTCGCGCTACGACATCCTGTTCGCATTCCCCCGCGAGCGGCTGAGCCTGCACGCCGCCGTCGGCCTGCGCGATGGCGACGGTAACTTGCGCGAAGGGCGTTTCCTCGATGCGCTGGATGCCGCCTGGCGGGCCGAACGGCGGCCGCCGGAGCACGATGGCCTGCCGTTCCACGGCGGCTGGGTGCTGCTGCTGACGTACGAACTGGCCGGCGAAATCGAGCCGACACTGGAACTGCTACCGCCATCGACGCTGCCGCTAGCGCTGGCCGTGCGCTGTCCCGCCGCGGCGATCGTCGACCACCTGCGCGACTGCACGATCCTGATCGCCGAGGCCGGCTGCGAATATCTGCTCGATACGCTGGAAGCCGATCTCACGGCCGTACCGGCGATGCCGCCGCTGCCGGCGCCGGTTGCCTGGGAAGAGGATGCGCCGCGACGGTTCCTCGACGGCGTGGCGCGCATCCACGAGCACCTGCATGCCGGCGACATCTTCCAGGTGAGTCTGTCGCGCGCCTGGCGCGCGCGCTATGCGCAGCCGCCCGTGCCGGCGTCGCTGTACGCGATGCTGCGCCAGGCCAACCCGGCGCCGTTCGCCGGCCTGCTGCAGCAGCAGGGCTGGGCGGTGGTCAGCTCTTCGCCGGAGCGGCTGGTCGAGGTGCGCGGCGGCGTGGCGCAGACCCGGCCGATCGCCGGTACGCGCCCGCGGCTGCCCGGCGACGACGAGCCGGCACGCATCCGTGAGCTGAGCGCGCACCCGAAGGAGCGCGCCGAGCACGTGATGCTGATCGACCTGGAACGCAACGACCTCGGCCGCGTCTGCGTGCCGGGCACGGTCGAAGTCGACGAGCTGATGACGGTGGAGAGTTACGCCCACGTTCACCACATCGTCTCCAATGTACGCGGACGTCTGCGCGCCGAGGTGACGCCCGGCGAGGTGATCGCCGCCACCTTTCCCGGCGGCACCATCACCGGCTGTCCCAAGGTGCGCTGCATGGAAATCATCGCTGCGCTGGAAGACGCGCCGCGCGGCGCCTACACCGGCGCGCTGGGCTATCTCGATCGCAACGGCGAGCTCGACTTGAACATCCTGATCCGCACCCTGACCCTGGCCGGCGACGAAGTCAGCCTGCGCGCGGGCGCCGGCATCGTGGCCGACTCGGTCGCCGCCAGCGAACTGGACGAGACCCGCGCCAAGGCGCGGGGCCTGCTGCGTGCGCTGGGAGTGCCGGACTGATGACGGCACGCATGCTGGTCGACGGCGTGGCATCGACGCAGGTGTCAGCGCTGGATCGCGGCCTGGCCTATGGCGACGGTCTGTTCGAGAGCATCCGTTTCGTCGGCGCGAATGCGCCGCTGTGGTCGCGGCACATGCAGCGGCTGGCCGAAGGCTGCGAGCGACTGTATATCCCGGCGCCCGATCCGGCGCAGCTGTGGCGCGAGGCGCTGGAGGTCAGCCGCGGCATGGCGTCATCGGTGCTGCGCATCACGATTACCCGCGGTGCCGGCGAGCGTGGCTACGGCCTGCCGGCGGCACCGCGACCGACCCGGGTGGTGGCTGCCTTCACGCCGCCGCCGGTCGCCGCCGAGGCCTATGTGCAAGGCGTGCGCATGCGCGTGTGCGACATCCGCCTGGCGCAGCAGCCGCTGCTGGCCGGCCTCAAGCACCTCAACCGGCTGGAGCAGGTGCTGGCGCGCGCCGAGTGGGACGACCCGGCAATTGCCGAGGGCGTGCTGCTCGATAGCCACGGGCGGGTGATTTCGGCGACCATGGCCAATCTGTTCGCGGTGATCGACGGCGAGTTGCTGACGCCGGTGCTGGATCGCTGCGGCGTGGCCGGGGTGGCCCGCGCCGAAGTGCTGGCGGCGTGCCCGCAGGTGCGGGTCGGCGAGCTGACGCTGGCAGCCTTGCGCGGCGCCGGCGAGGTGTTCCTGAGTTCGAGCGTGCGCGGCATCCTGCCGGTGCGTTCGCTGGATGATGGCAGCTATGCGCCGGGTGCAACGACGCGCCGCTTGCAGCAGCATTGGCGTGATCTGGGATTTTCGATGGAGCAGGGCGGATGAGCGACAAACCGGTGCGCAGGCGCGCATGGCCACGGCGACTGTTGCTGATCGCGCTGCTGCTGGCGGCCGGCGCGCTGGTCTATGGCTGGGTCGACTACGCCCGCTTCGGTTCCGCGCCGCTGAATGTGGCGGCGCAGGGCGACAGCATCGACATCGGCCGCGGCAGCAGCTTCAAGGGCATCGTGGGCGAATTGCGCCAGCGCGGATTCAGCACGGCCAACCCGTGGTACTGGCGGCTGCTGGCCGAGCAGATGCACGTGGCCGGCAAGCTGCATGCCGGCGAGTACGCGCTCGAGCCCGGCGTTACGCCACGCCAGCTGCTGGCGAACATGGCCGCTGGCCGGGTGCTGCAGCGCAATTTCACCATCGTCGACGGCTGGACCTTCGGCGAGTTGCGCCAGGCGCTGGCCCGGGCCGAGAAGCTGAACCACGACAGCGCCGCGCTGGACGATGCCGCGATCATGCAGAGGATCGGCGCCGGCGGCGAAGCGCCGGAAGGCCGCTTCCTGCCCGAGACCTACGCCTACGTGAAGGGCGACAGCGACCTGGACATCCTCCGCCGTGCGCATACGGCGATGGTGAAGACGCTCGACGAACTGTGGGCGGCGCGTGCGCCGGACCTGCCGCTGACCACGCCGTACGAGGCGCTGATCCTGGCCTCGATCGTGGAGAAGGAAACCGGCATTCCGGTGGAGCGCGCGCAGATCGCCGGCGTGTTCGTGCGACGGCTCGAAAACCACATGCTGCTGCAGACCGACCCCAGCGTGATCTACGGCATGGGCGTGAATTACGCCGGCAACATCCGCAAGAGCGACCTCACCACCGATACGCCGTACAACACCTATACCCGTGCCGGCCTGCCGCCGACGCCGATCGCGCTGCCGGGCAAGCCGGCGCTGGTGGCGGCTTTGCACCCGGCTGACGGCGACACGCTGTATTTCGTGGCCCGCGGCGACGGCGGGCACGTGTTCTCGCGCACGCTGGAGGAACACAATCGCAACGTCGACTGCTATCAGCGGAAGCGCTGCCGATGACCAGCCCGCGCGGAAGATTCATCAGCCTCGAAGGCGGCGAGGGCGCCGGCAAGAGCACCTTGCTGGCCGGCCTGCGCGAGTACATCGAACGGCGCGGCATTGCGCTGGTGCAGGCGCGCGAACCCGGCGGCACCGCGGTGGGCGAGGCGGTGCGTGCGATCGTGCTTGATCCGGCCCAGCGAGGGCTGGCCGCCGAGACCGAACTGCTGCTGATGTTCGCCTCGCGCGCACAGCTGGTGCGCGAAGTGATCGAACCGGCCTTGGCGGCCGGACAATGGGTGCTGTGCGACCGCTACACCGACGCCAGCTACGCCTACCAGGGTGGCGGCCGCGGCCAGCCGGCGGAGCGCATCGCGGAACTGGAGCGCTGGGCCTGCGCCGGCGTGAAACCCGACCTGACCCTGCTGCTCGACCTGCCGGTGGCGACCGGCCGCGCCCGCGTCGCCGGTCGCGGCCACGCCGACCGCATCGAGACCGAGGCGGATGCCTTCTTCGAACGTGTGCGCGCGACTTATCGCGAACGCGCCGCGGCCGAACCGGAGCGTTTTCGGGTGATCGACGCCAGCCAGTCGCCCGCGGCCGTCCTGCAGGCCGCGACGCAGGCGCTGGCGGCATTGCTTGGAGAATCACAGGCATGAACGGACTGCCCTGGCATGCCGAACACTGGGCGCGCCTGCAGGCGCGCCGCCAGCGCGACGCGCTGCCGCACGCCCTGCTGCTGTGCGGCGCCGCCGGCCTGGGCAAGCGCGCGTTCGCGCAGCGCTTCGTGCAGGGCCTGCTGTGTGCCGAGCCGGTGGACGGCGACGCCTGCGGGCATTGCCGCAGCTGCCTGCTGCTTGCCGCCGGTTCGCATCCGGACGTGGTCACGCTGAGCTTCGGTTTGCGCAAGGACGGCGTCCAGCGCAGCGAAATCGTGGTCGACCAGATCCGCGAACTGTCGGCACGGCTGGCCATGAGCAGCCAGTTCGGCGGCTGGCAGGTGGCGCTCATCGACCCGGCCGACGCGATGAACGCCGCGGCTGCCAATGCGCTGCTGAAGACGCTGGAGGAACCGGCCGCGCAGACCATGCTGATCCTGCTGGCCGATGCGCCGTGGCGGCTGCCGCAGACCATTCGCAGCCGCTGCCAGCGAATCGAATTCCAGCTGCCCGCCAGCGCCGACGCGCTGACCTGGCTGCAGGCCGAAGGTGTGCGCGATGCTCCGAACGCACTCGTCGCTGCCGGCGGCAATCCCGGCTTGGCCAGGATCTGGGCCGCGGAGGGTGCGCTGGAGCGCCGGCAGGAAGTGCGCAAGGACCTAGCCGCGCTGGCGGCCGGCCGCGGCCAGCCGACCGAGGTGGTCAAGCGCTGGCTGGACAGCGAGCCGGCGCAGCGGCTGTGGTTTGCCGCGCAGGCCAGTGCCGACGAGACCAAGGCGCGCTCGGCACAACGCGCGGGGCCGCTGGCCAGCACGCTGGACGTCGAGGCACTGGGCCACTGGTACGACGCGGCCAATCGCACCCGCGAGGGCTTGCGCGGCCCGCTGCGTGCCGACCTGCTGCTGCTGGAACTGCTGGCGCAGTGGCGATGAGCGGCAGCGGCGCCCGCTCGTCGCCGGCGCTGGCGCCAGCGAGCGGGGTACCAGTATTTTCGGCGCAGACCCGCCTGCTGGTGGTGGCGCCGCACCCGGATGACGAGACCATCGCGACCGGGTTGCTGATCCAGCAAGTGCGTGCGGCCGGCGGCGAGGTGCGGATCGTGCTGCTGACCGAAGGCGACAACAACCCCTGGCCGCAACGCTGGCTGGAGCGGCGCGTGCGCATCCGCGCCGCCGACCGCCAGCGCTGGGGGCGCCGCCGCCATATGGAGGTATTGCAGGCACTGGCCTGCCTGGGCGTGCCGGCGCCGGCGCTGCAATCGCTGGGCTGGGCGGATCTTGGTCTCACCGATACGTTGCTGCAGTCGCCCGGTCTGTCGGTGTCGGCGCTGGCGGCGGCGATCAGCCAGTTCGGCCCCAGCCTGGTGGTGGCGCCGGCACTGGCCGACCGTCACCCCGATCACGCCGCGGCGCATGTGCTGGTGCGCCTGGCGCTGGCGGAACAGGCCGAGCCGCCGCTGTTGCTGAACTATCTCGTGCATGGTCGCGGCGGTGACGGCGAAGGCTTCGAGGTGCACGGCACGGCGCCGCAGTTGGCATGCAAGCGCGTCGCACTGGCCGAGCATCGCAGCCAGATGGCGCTGAGCGGCAAACGCATGCTGCGCCTGGCTGGCCGCCCCGAGCGCCAGGCCGGGCTGTCGACGCCGCTGGGCGCGTTGCCATGGCGACCACCGTTCTGGCTGCGGCCATGGCTGCGACTCAGCGTGGTGGACCAGGCGGGAGCGCGCAGCTGGCGTTGGCGTGAGGCGCCACTGTGGCGCGACCGGGCCGGCGGCTTCCATCTTTCGACGCCAGCGGCGGCGAAGGGTCTGCCGTGTTTCGTGCGCCTGGCATTGACCTTGCGCTCGCCCTGGATCTTCGACCACTGGGGCTGGTGCGAGCTGTCTGCCGGCGCCGGTTCGGCGCCCACGCCGGCGGCTTGACCGCTCCGGCATCGGCCGCAGCGGGCCCGACCAGCGCTTCGTGCGCGGCCTCCATGGCGCTGGACGCTGCGTAATATTTCGCGACCGGAAACCGACATGACCGGCATCGTCGCGGACCCGATCGGCGAGTGCCGACCGCTGCGGCCATGGATGCGCGCAGGTGCGAGCTATGCGGAGCCATCGCGCAGGCTCTAAGATCGGCCATCGACCGGGGCGTTCGAACGTCCGGCAGGAGCCTCCCATGAAAGTCGTCGCAGCCCGGCAGGGCATCATCTCGCTGAAAATCAAGGATGCGGCCTCGCTGTACAACGCTTACATGCCGTTCCTCAAGCATGGCGGCCTGTTCGCGGCGACGGCGCAGTCGTATTCGCTGGGCGACGAGGTCGTGCTGCTGGTGACCCTGGCCGAGGAAACCGAGCGCCTGTCGGTGGTCGGCAAAGTGGTGTGGATCAGCCCGGTCGGCGCGCAGGGCAACCGCACCGCCGGCATCGGCATCCACTTCAACGAATCGGGCGATGCCGAGGCTGCCCGCAGTCGGATCGAGAACATCCTTGCCGGTACGCTCAACTCCGAGCGCCCCACCCACACCATGTGATGCCGTCGTCACTCCATTTGTGTAGGCAGTCGGGTGTTAATGCGTATCACATCGGTCGTCAAGGCTTGTTGTACCCATGCGCACTGATACAATGGCGAGATTCGCGGATCCATTTCGCGAGACATCGGATGCCTGCGCGCGGCGGCAGAGCCCGCAGGCATGGCTGGAAAGCCCATGGCTGTCTTGGCCTGCCGAATCGAAGTCGCCTGACCGTGCGTTGCTGGATGCAAATCCCCGCGGTCGCTGATGCGCCGCTGGCGCGGAGGTAAGTTGCATCGTGCTTGCCGAATACTGGCCTGTCCTGTTGTTCATCGGCGTTGCCGTCGGCCTTGGCGTGGCATTGCTGGTCATCGGCCTGCTGGCCGGTCCACGCCGCCCCGAGGCGGAAAAGCTTGCGCCTTACGAGTGCGGCTTCGAGGCATTCGAAGACGCCCGCATGCGCTTCGACGTGCGCTATTACCTGCTCGCCATCCTGTTCATCATCTTCGACCTGGAAATTGCCTTCCTGTTTCCGTGGGCGGTGGTGTTCAAGCAGATCGGCCTCGTCGCGTTGATCGAAATGGGCCTGTTCCTGCTGCTGCTGGTCGTCGGTTTCGCCTACGTGTGGAAGAAGGGAGCGCTCGAATGGGAGTGATCGATTCCATCAGCCGGGTGATGCACAACCCGGAGCCGCTGAACCTGGTCGACGACATCCTGCGGCCGGCCGGTGACAATCCCGTCGTGCAACGCGGCTTCGCCACCACCAGCGTCGATGCGCTGATGAACTGGGCGCGCACCGGCTCGATGTGGCCGGTGACCTTCGGCCTGGCCTGCTGCGCGGTGGAGATGATGCACGCCGGCGTGGCGCGGCTCGACCTCGACCGTTACGGCGTGATATTCCGCCCCAGCCCGCGCCAGTCCGACGTGATGATCGTGGCCGGCACCCTGGTCAACAAGATGGCGCCGGCGCTGCGCAAGGTCTACGACCAGATGCCCGAGCCGAAGTGGGTCATCTCGATGGGCAGCTGCGCCAACGGCGGCGGCTATTACCACTATTCCTATTCCGTGGTGCGCGGCTGCGACCGCATCGTGCCGGTGGACATCTACGTGCCGGGCTGCCCGCCCACGGCCGAAGCGCTGATCCACGGCATCCTGCAGTTGCAGAAGAAGATCCGCCGCACCAACACCATCGCGCGCTCTTGAGCGGCACATCCCTGAAGGCGCAGTCCATGACCGACACCCCAAAGACTTCGCTGGCTGGGCAGCTCACCGGGCGTTTCGGCGACACGCTGGCCATCAGCACCGTGCGCAACGAGACTGTCGCCGAGCTGGCCGCTGACGACCTAATTGCGGTAGCCACCGCGCTGCGCGACGAGCCGGCGTTCCGCTTCAGCGAACTGATCGACCTGTGTGGCATCGACTACCTCGGCTACGGCCAGACCGAGTGGGACACCAGGACCGTCTCCAGCACCGGTTTTTCGCGTGGCGTGAAAGGTCAGGCGCAGGGGCGTTTCGACTGGGCCGGCCGCCCGCGCGGTGAGCGTCAGCCGCGCCGCTTCGCGGCGGTAATCCAGCTGCTGTCGATCGAGCACAACCGCCGGCTGCGCCTGCGCGTGTTCTGCGAGGACGACAGCCTGCCGCTGGTGCCGTCGCTGACCGCGGTGTGGCCGGGCGTGAACTGGTTCGAGCGCGAGGTGTTCGACCTGTACGGCATCATCTTCGACGGCCATCCCGACCTGCGCCGTATCCTCACCGACTACGGTTTCGTCGGCCATCCGTTCCGCAAGGACTTCCCGCTGATCGGCAACGTCGAGGTGCGCTACGACCCCGAGCAGAAGCGGGTGATCTACGAGCCGGTGTCGATCGAGCCGCGCGTGCTGGTGCCGCGCACCATCCGCGACGATGCCGACCTGATGCAGGCCAAGGCCGAAGCCGCCGACCACTGGCGGGAGAACTGAGCATGCAGGAAATCCGCAACTACACGATGAACTTCGGCCCGCAGCATCCGGCCGCGCATGGCGTGCTGCGCCTGATCATGGAGATGGACGGCGAAACCATCGTGCGCATCGATCCGCACGTGGGCCTGCTCCATCGCGGTACCGAGAAGCTGGCCGAGTCCAAGCCGTTCAACCAGTCGATCGGCTACATGGACCGGCTCGACTACGTGTCGATGATGTGCAACGAGCACGCCTACGTGCGCGCGATCGAAACCCTGCTGGGCATCGAGGCGCCGGAACGCGCGCAGTACATCCGCACCATGTTCGACGAGATCACCCGCATCCTGAACCACCTGATGTGGATCGGCTCGAATGCGCTCGACCTGGGCGCGATGGCGGTGATGCTGTACGCGTTCCGCGAGCGCGAGGAGCTGATGGACGTCTACGAGGCGGTGTCGGGTGCGCGCATGCACGCCACGTACTACCGCCCGGGCGGCGTCTACCGCGACCTGCCGGCGCAGATGTCGCAGTACCGCGAGTCGCCGTGGCACAAGGGCGCCGACCTCAAGCGCATCAACAGCTGGCGCGAAGGCTCGATGCTCGACTTCCTCGACGCATTCACCGCTGACTTCCCATCGAAGGTGGATGAATACGAGGTGCTGCTCACCACCAACCGTATCTGGAAGCAGCGCACCGTCGGCATCGGCGTGGTCAGCCCGGAACTGGCCCAGCAGTGGGGCATGACCGGCGCGATGCTGCGTGGCTCGGGCGTCGAGTGGGATCTGCGCAAGAAGCAGCCCTACGCGAAGTACGCCGAGATGGATTTCGACATCCCGGTCGGCGTCAACGGCGACTGCTACGACCGCTATCTGGTGCGCGTGGAAGAGATGCGCCAGTCCAACCGCATCATCCGGCAGTGCGTGGAGTGGCTGCGCGCCAACCCGGGTCCGGTGATGGTGAAGAACTTCAAGGTGGCGCCGCCGTCGCGGGTCGAGATGAAGCAGGACATGGAAGCGCTCATCCACCACTTCAAGCTGTTCACCGAAGGCTACTGCGTGCCGGCCGGGGAAACCTACTGCGCGGTCGAGGCGCCCAAGGGCGAGTTCGGCTGTTACCTGGTTTCCGACGGCGCCAACAAGCCGTTCCGCGTGCATCTGCGCGCCCCGGGCTTCGCCCACCTGTCATCCATGGACACCGTCGTGCACGGCCACATGCTCGCCGACGTGGTGGCCATGATCGGTACCTACGACCTCGTGTTCGGCGAAGTGGATCGATGAACACGGGATTCGGGATACGGGAATCGGGATTCGATAGAGCAGCGT
This sequence comes from Rhodanobacter sp. FW106-PBR-R2A-1-15, assembly GCF_058789735.1. NCBI lineage: Bacteria > Pseudomonadati > Pseudomonadota > Gammaproteobacteria > Lysobacterales > Rhodanobacteraceae > Rhodanobacter > Rhodanobacter sp. FW106-PBR-R2A-1-15. Next base: position 56,921 of record NZ_JBYTEM010000004.1, read on the forward strand.
GCGGCGGCCCGGTGCTTCGAGCTTCGAATTCCATCATTCGTTACAGCCGCCAGACTCACACCGAATCGAGGTTCGCGAACGGCGGGACGGTTTCTTTACGAATCCCGAATCCCGTAACCCGAATCCCGGAGTTCAACGCATGAAAGCCACCGGACATTACGAGCAGGTCAGGAACGTCGATCCCCTCGTCGTACTCACCGAGCACACCCGCCAGCACATCGACCACTGGGTGGCCAAGTTTCCGCCCGACCGCAAGCGCTCGGCGCTGATCCAGGCGCTGTTCGGCGCGCAGGAGCAGAACAAGGGCTTCCTCACCGACGAGCTGATCGCCGCGGTGGCGAAGTACCTCGACCTGCCGGCGATCTGGGCGTACGAGGTGGCCAGCTTCTACTCGATGCTGGAGACCAAGCCGGTGGCCCGCAACAACGTGGCGATCTGCACCAACATCTCGTGTTGGCTCAACGGCGCCGATGACCTGGTGCGCCATTGCGAGGAGAAGCTGGGTATCAAGCTGGGCGAAAGCACGCCGGATGGTCGCGTCTACCTGAAGCAGGAAGAGGAATGCATCGCGGCCTGCGTCTACGCGCCGGCGATGACGGTGAACGGGCATTACCACGAGCACCTCACCATCGAGAAGCTCGATGCGATCCTCGATGGCCTGAGCATCGAAGGCCCCGCACACGCCCACGACGCCGAGGGGAAGCACTGATGGCCGTCGGACCCGCTCCGCAGGAACACCAGGTTGTCTACACCACGCTGCATTTCGACACGCCGTGGTCGATGGAAAGCTACGAGAAGGTCGATGGCTACAAGGCGTGGCGGAAGATCCTCGCCGAGAAGCCCGATCCGGCCTCGCTGGTCGAGGAGATCAAGAAATCCAGCCTGCGCGGTCGCGGCGGCGCGGGTTTCCCGACCGGCCTGAAGTGGTCCTTCATGCCGAAGGGCGACATGCAAAAATACATCCTGTGCAACTCGGACGAGTCCGAGCCGGGCACGGCCAAGGATCGCGACATCCTGCGCTACAACCCGCACGCGGTGGTCGAAGGTCTGGCCATCGCCTGCTATTGCACCGGTTCCACGGTGGCCTACAACTACCTGCGCGGTGAATTCCACCACGAGCCGTTCGAGCACTTCGAGGCGGCGCTGAAGGAGGCCTACGCGGCCGGCTTGCTGGGCAAGAACATCGGCGGCAGCGGCATCAACGTGGACATCTACGCCGCGCTGGGCGCCGGTGCCTACATCTGCGGCGAGGAAACCGCGCTGATGGAATCGCTGGAAGGCAAGAAGGGCTGGCCGCGCTTCAAGCCGCCGTTCCCGGCCAACTTCGGCCTGTACGGCAAGCCCACCACGATCAACAACACCGAGACCTACGCCTCGGTGCCGGCGATCCTGCGCAACGGCGCCGACTGGTTCCTCAACCTGGGCAAGCCGAACAACGGCGGCCCGAAGATCTTCTCGGTATCCGGCCACGTCAACCGCCCGGGCAATTTCGAGATCCGCCTGGGCACGCCGTTCGCGGACCTGCTGGAGATGGCCGGCGGCGTGCGCAACGGGCACAAGCTCAAGGCGGTGATCCCGGGCGGTACTTCGATGAAGGTGCTGCCGGCCGAGGTGATGATGGCCTGCACGATGGACTACGACTCGATCCAGAAGGCTGGTTCGGGCCTGGGCTCGGGTGCGGTGATCGTGATGGACGAGACCACCTGCATGGTGCGGGCCTGCGAGCGCATCAGCCAGTTCTACCACATGGAATCCTGCGGTCAGTGCACGCCGTGCCGCGAGGGCACTGGCTGGATGCATCGCGTGCTCACCCGCATCGTCGCCGGCAAGGGCGTGCCGGACGACCTGCATCGCCTGAAGGCGGTGGCCGGTCAGATCGAGGGTCACACCATCTGCGCGTTCGGCGAGGCGGCGGCATGGCCGGTGCAGGCCTTCCTGCACCACTACTGGCACGAATTCGAATACTACGTCGAGCATGGTCGCTCCATGGTCGACGACAAGCTTGGAGCCGCCGCATGAGCGCGCAGCCAACCCAGAACACCGCGCCGAACCTGGTCAACATCGAGGTCGACGGCAAGCCGATCCAGGTGCCCAAGGGCTCGATGATCATCGAGGCCACCGACAAGGCCGGCATTCCGATCCCGCGTTTCTGCTACCACCGCAAGCTGCCGGTCGCGGCGAGCTGCCGGCAGTGCCTGGTCGAGGTGGAGATGGGCGGGCGCCCCATGCCCAAGCCGCAGCCGGCCTGCGCCACGCCGGTGGCCGAAGGCATGAAGGTGCTCACCCGTTCGGACAAGGCGCTGCACGCGCAGCGCAACGTGATGGAGTTCCTGCTCATCAACCACCCGATGGACTGCCCGATCTGCGATCAGGGCGGCGAGTGCGAGCTGCAGGACATGGCGCTGGGTTACGGTCGCAGCGTGTCGCGCTTCACCGAGCGCAAACGCACCATCGCCGACGAGGACATCGGCCCGCTGGTCGCCACCGAGATGACGCGCTGCATCCACTGCACGCGCTGCGTGCGCTTCATCAGCGAGATCGCCGGCACCTACGAGTTCGGCAGCATGGATCGCGGCGACCGCCACGTGATCGGCACCTACATCGGCAAGAACGTCGAGAGTGAGCTGTCCGGCAACATCATCGACGTGTGCCCGGTGGGTGCGCTCACCAACAAGCCGTTTCAGTTCAAGGCGCGCGCCTGGGAGATGGTCGCCAAGCCGTCGATCGGCTACCACGACGCGCTGGGCTCCAACCTGTGGCTGCACACCCGCCGCGGCGAAGTGCTGCGCACGGTGCCGCGCGACAACGAGGCGGTCAACGAGTGCTGGCTGTCCGACCGCGACCGCTACAGCCATCAGGGCATGTATGCCGCCGACCGTGTCAGCGCTCCGGAAGTGAAGCGCAACGGCCAGTGGCAGGCGACCACCTGGGAAGACGCGCTGCAGTTCGCCGGCGAGGCATTGAAGAGGGTGCCTGGCAGCGAGCTCGGTATCCTGCTGCACCCGGCCACCTCGAACGAGGAAGGCGACCTGCTGATGCGGCTGGCCCGCGGCCTGGGCAGCGCGCACGTCGACCATCGCCTGCGCCAGCTCGACTTCGCCGACAACGCCGTGGCGCAGTCGTTCGCGTTGCCGGTGGCCGAGGTAGAACAGGTCCGGGCGGCGCTGCTGATCGGTTCCGACCTGCGCTATGAGGTGCCGCTGCTGAACCACCGCCTGCACCAGGCGACCAAGAAGGGCGCCAAGGTCTACGCGGTCAATCCGGCACACTTCGATTTCAACTACACGCTGGCCGGCGAGGCAGTGGTGGCGCCTCAGGCCATGGTCGATGCGCTGCTGGCGCTGGCCAAGGCTGCCGTGGCTGCCGGTGCGAATGCGCCGGCAGCACTGGCCGAGGCGATCGCGTCGGCGCAGAGCGATCAGGGCGACAGCGACGCGATCGCCGCACTGAAGTCGGGCAAGGCCGTGGTGATCCTCGGCGAAGCCGCAGTGACCCATCCGCAGGCATCCTGGCTGCGCGCGATCGCCCGTTTCATCGCCGACGCCACCGATGCCGGTTACGACGAACTGCCGGTCGGCGCGAATGCCGTCGGCCTGGCACAGCTCGGCGTGGTGCCGGGCAACGGCGGGCTGGATGCGCAGGCGATGCTGGCGCAACCGCGCAAGAGCTACCTGCTGTACGGCGTCGAGCCGCCGCACGATTTCGCCGATGGCGGTGCGGCCTTGCGGGCGCTGCATGGCGCGGACCAGGTGGTGGCGTTCAGCGCCTATGCCAGCCCTTCGCTGCGCGAGGTGGCCGACGTGATCCTGCCGATTGCGCTGCTGCCGGAGATCGACGCGACCCTGGTCAACGTCGACGGGCTGGCCCAGGGTGTGGCGGCTGGGGCGAAGGCGCCAGGCGAGGCGCGACCGGGCTGGAAGGTCCTGCGTGCCCTGGGCGGGGCGATGCAGTTGGCGGGTTTCGAGTTCGATGACATCGCCGGTTTGCGCGAAGGCATCAGCGCGCGCGCACAGGTGCCGCGCCAGGGCCTGTCGACGCGCGCCGCGCCCGCCGCGCTCACCCGGCTGGCCACCTGGCCGATCTACCGCCTCGATGCGGTGCTGCGCCGAGCCACGGCACTCAACGCCCACCCGCTCAATCGCGCGCCGGCGATCCGCCTCAACGAGGCCGAGGCCCGGCGGCAAGGCCTGGTCGCCGGCGCCCAGGCGACCATCGGCGCGGTGCAGTTGCCGGTGCTGGTCGACGCGGCCGTGCCCGACGGCGCCGTGTGGATCGAGGCAGCCCACGACCTTACCGCCACGCTGCCGCCGCACGGCGCAGCCATCACCTTGAGCAAGGCATAGGCATCATGGCTGATCAACTCATCAACCAGGTCGTGTGGCCGCTGATCTACATCCTGTGCATCGTGCTGCCGCTGGTGATCGCGGTGGCGATGTTCGTGTACTGGGAGCGCAAGGTCATCGGCTGGATGCACGTGCGCCTGGGGCCGAACAAGATCGGCCCCGGCGGCGTGCTGCAGGCCTTCGCCGACGTGGTGAAGCTGCTGATCAAGGAAGTGATCCTGCCGACCAAGGCCAGCCGCTTCCTGTATTTCCTGGCGCCGTTGATCGGGTTGGTCCCCGCGCTGGCGGCCTGGGCGGTGATCCCGTTCAGCGGCAAGATGGTGTTGTCCAACGCCAACGCGGGCATCCTCTACCTGCTGGCGATGACCTCGATGGGCGTCTACGGCATCATCATCGCCGGCTGGGCGTCCAACTCGCGCTATGCATTGCTGGGTGCCATGCGTTCGGCGGCCCAGGTGATCTCGTACGAACTGGCCATGGGTCTGTGCCTGGTCTGCGTGATGGTGCTGGCCGGCAGCCTCAACCTCAGCGAGATCGTCAACGCGCAGGCCGGCGGCAAGGGCCTGTTCGACTGGTTCTGGTTGCCGTTGCTGCCGGTCTTCGTAATCTATTTTGTCTCCGGCGTGGCCGAGACCAACCGCCTGCCGTTCGACATGGCCGAAGGTGAGTCGGAGATTGTCGCCGGCTTCCACGTGGAGTATTCCGGTTCGGCCTTCGCGCTGTTCTTCCTGGCCGAATACGCCAACATGATCCTGGTCAGCTTCCTGTCGGCGACCTTCTTCCTCGGCGGCTGGCTCAGCCCGCTGCAGGGCTGGATTTCCGCCGACGCGCCCGGCTGGATCAGCTGGCTGGGAGCCGGCAGCTTCGCCTGGCTGTTTATCAAGGCGTTCGTGATGTCGTTCTTCTTCCTGTGGTTCCGCGCCACGTTCCCGCGCTACCGCTACGACCAGATCATGCGCCTGGGCTGGAAGGTATTCATTCCCATTGGCATCGCCTGGGTGTTCGTCGCCGGCCTGTTGAAGTACTACGGCCTGGTCAGCACCGGGGTGGGAGCGTAAGCCATGAACGTGATAACCCGTTATCTCAAGAGTCTGATGCTGGCCGAGCTGGTTGCCGGCATGGGCGTGACGATCCGCTACATGTTCAAGCCCAAGTACACCATGCGCTACCCGATGGAGCACATTCCGAAGTCGAACCGCTTCCGCGGGCTGCATGCGCTGCGTCGCTATGCGAACGGCGAGGAGCGTTGCATCGCCTGCAAGCTGTGCGAGGCGGTCTGCCCGGCGCTGGCGATCACCATCGATTCGGCTCCGCGCGAATCCGACGGCCAGCGCCGCACCACGCGCTACGAGATCGACCTGTTCAAGTGCATCTACTGCGGTTTCTGCGAGGAGAGCTGCCCGGTCGACTCGATCGTCGAAACCTCGATCCACGAATACCACTTCGAGAATCGCGGCGAGAACGTGGTGGACAAGCAGAAGCTGCTTGCCATCGGCGATCGCTTCGAACAGCAGATCGCTGCGGATCGTGCCCAAGATGCGCCGTACCGCTGAGGCCCTTCGATGAATCCCCAAACGCTGCAAATCATCTGCTTCTACGTCTTCAGCCTGGTCGCCGTGGCGGCCGCGCTTTCCGTGATCACGCTGAAGAACACCGTGCATGCCGTGCTCGCGCTGGTGCTCACCTTCTTCAGCGCCGCCTGCCTGTGGATATTGCTGGATGCCGAGTTTCTTGCGCTGGCGCTGGTGGTGGTCTACGTCGGCGCGGTGATGGTGTTGTTCCTGTTCGTGGTGATGATGCTCGACATCGACCTGGAGAAAATGCACGAGGGTTTCGTGAAGTTCCTGCCGGTCGGTGTGATCGTGGCCGTCGTCATGCTGGCCGAGATGCTCGGCCTGATCGGCGTGCGGGCCATGCATGCGCGCGATCTGGGTGCCGACCCGGCCGCGGTGGCCGGTGTGTCCAACACCGCGTGGCTGGGCCAGGCGTTGTACACGAAGTTCCTGCTGCCGTTCGAAGTGGCTGCGCTGGTGCTCACCGTAGGGCTGGTGGCGGCGGTGGCGCTGACCCTGCGCGAGCGCCGTGACGCGCGTTACGAATCCGCCAGCCGGCAAGTCAGGGTCGATCCGCGCGACCGCGTACGCATCGTCAAGATGGACGCCGTGCGCCAACCGCCAGCCGCCGACGAAGGCAGCGCAGGAGAATCCAAGCCATGATCTCGCTCGCACACTACATCGTGCTCGGCGCTGTGCTGTTTTGCATCGCCGTGGCCGGGCTGTTCATCAACCGCAAGAACGTGATCGTGCTGCTGATGTCGATCGAGCTGATGCTGCTTGCGGTCAACATGAATTTTGTCGCGTTCTCGCGCTTCCTGGGCGACGTGTCGGGGCAGGTGTTCGTGTTTTTCATCCTCACTGTGGCCGCGGCGGAAGCTGCCGTGGGCCTGGCGATCCTGGTCTTGCTGTTCCGTACGCGCAACACGATCAACATCGCCGACATCAACAGCATGAAGGGCTGAACCCATGGGTCTTTCCACGAGCGTCCTGTTGACCATCGCACTGGCGCCGCTGCTTGGTTCGCTGGTGGCCGGTTTCGTCAGCCCGTTCCTTGGCCGCGCGGGCCGCGCGGTCGCCCACAGCGTCACCATCGCGTGCATGATCGTATCGGTCGCGCTGTCCTTCCAGGTGCTGTACCAACTCACCCTGGGCGGTGCGGGCAACTACAACCAGAACATCTACACCTGGTTCCAGATCGGGCAGGTCAACGCCAGCGTCGGCTTCATGGTGGACCGCCTCACCGCGATGATGCTGGTGGTGGTGGGCTTCGTCTCGCTGGTGGTGCACCTGTACACCATCGGCTACATGCGCGACGACCCGGGCTACACGCGCTTCTTCAGCTACATCTCGCTGTTCACCTTCTCGATGTTCATGCTGGTCATGAGCAACAACTTCCTGCAGCTGTTCTTCGGCTGGGAAGCGGTGGGCCTGGTGTCGTATCTGCTGATCGGCTTCTGGTACAAGCGGCCGACCGCGATCTTCGCCAACCTGAAGGCGTTCCTGGTCAACCGTGTGGGCGACTTCGGATTCCTGTTGGGCATCGCGGCGGTGCTGACCTTCCTGCACACGCTGGACTATGCCAGTGCGTTCAGCGCGGCGCCGGGTCTGGCCGGCCAGACCCTGCAGATCACCGCGAACACGCAATGGGATGCGGCGACCGTGATCTGCATCCTGCTGTTCGTCGGCGCGATGGGCAAGTCGGCGCAGGTGCCGCTGCACGTGTGGCTGCCCGACTCGATGGAGGGCCCGACGCCGATCTCCGCGCTGATCCACGCCGCGACGATGGTCACCGCCGGCATCTTCATGGTGGCGCGCATGTCGCCGCTGTTCGAGATGTCCTCGACCGCGCTGAGCTTCGTGCTGGTGATCGGTGCGACCACCGCGTTGTTCACCGGCTTGATCGGCATCGTGCAGAACGACATCAAGCGGGTGATCGCGTATTCCACGCTGTCGCAGCTGGGCTACATGACGGTGGCGCTGGGCGTGTCGATGTACTCCGGCGCGGTGTTCCACCTGATGACCCACGCGTTCTTCAAGGCGCTGCTGTTCCTCGGTGCCGGCTCGGTGATCATCGCGATGCACCACGAGCAGGACATGCGCTACATGGGCGGCCTGCGCAAGTACATGCCGGTCACCTGGATCACCATGTGGATCGGTTCGCTGGCGCTGGTGGCGGTGCCGTTCACCTCGGGCTTCTACTCGAAGGACGCGATCATCGAGGCGGTCGGCCTGTCGCATCGCTGGGGCGCGAACTACGCCTACTTCTGCGTGATGGCCGGCGTGCTGGTGACGGGGCTGTACACATTCCGCCAGATGTACCTGACCTTCCATGGCAAGGAGCGCTTCACCGTCGTCGCCGCCCACGGCAACGATCATGAGCTGGCTTCCAGCGACATCGTCTACGACGTGCACGTCTCGGCCGACTCGCACGAGGACGAGCACCACAGCGGTGGCCAGCCCGGCGTGCTGCATCACCCGCCCAAGGAATCGCCGTGGGTGGTCACGCTGCCGCTGATCCTGCTGGCGATCCCGTCGCTGCTGATTGGTTACGTCACCGTGGGGCCGATGCTGTTCGGCAACTGGTTCGGCACTGCGATCCACGTGAACGAGGCCAACGACGTACTGGCCGAGCTCGGCCAGGAGTTCCACGGCGCGGCGACGATGGCCTTGCATGGCTTCACCCAGCTGCCGTTCCTGCTGGTGCTGGTGGCCTTCGTGATCTGCACTTACATCTACGTGTTCAATCCCGCGCTGGCCGATCGGATCAAGCGGGCGCTCATGCCGTTGTGGACGGTGCTCGACCGCAAGTACTGGGTGGATGAAGTGGAGTACGCGCTGTTCGCTAGCGGTGGGCAGAAAATGGGGCGCCTGTTCTGGAAGTTCAGTGACGCCGGCGTGATCGATGGCGTGGCGGTGAACGGGTCGGTGCGGCTGATCCATCGCGGCGCGGCGCTGATGCGGCGACTCCAGACCGGCTACCTGTACCACTACGCGTTCGCCATGATCATCGGCGTGATCGTGCTGTTTGGCGGCTATCGACTGTTCGGCAACTAGGGGAAGCAGGCTCCATGTTCACTCATCTTCTCAGTCTGCTGATCTGGCTGCCCATCGTCGGCGCGGTGCCGGTGCTGCTGGCCGGCTCGGCCCGGCCGATGCTGGCGCGCTGGCTGGCGTTGCTGATTACCATCGCGACCTTCGTGATCAGCCTGTGGCTGCTGCGCTACGACCCGAACGGGTCGGTGATGCAGATGCAGGAAACCCATGTCTGGATTGCTACCTGGGGCGTGCATTTCACCTTGGCGGTGGACGGCATCTCTGTCGCATTGATCCTGATGACGACCTTCGTCGGCATCCTGGTCATCGGCGGGGCGTGGAAGGTCATCCAGAACCGGCCGCACCAGTACATGGCCTGCATGCTGCTGCTGGAGGGCCTGCTGATCGGTGTGTTCTGCGCCACCGACGCGCTGGTGTTCTACGCCTTCTTCGAGGCGGTGCTGATCCCGATGTATATCCTGATCGGCATGTGGGGTGGCCCGAGGCGCGTATACGCGACGCTGAAGCTGTTCATCTACACGTTCACCGGTTCGGTGTTCATGCTGATTGCGCTGCTGTACCTGTATCAGAAGGCGCATACGTTCGACCTGGCGACGCTGGCCGCCCTGCCGCTGACCATGAAGGAGCAGGCGTGGCTGTTCTTCGGGTTCCTGATCGCCTTCGCGATCAAGGTGCCAATGGTGCCGGTGCACACCTGGCTGCCCGACGCCCACGTCGAGGCCCCCACCGGCGGCTCGGTGTGGCTGGCCGCGGTGATGCTGAAGATCGGCACCTACGGCATGGTGCGCTTCATCCTGCCGATCACCCCCGATGCCGGTGCGCACTTCGCGTGGATCGTGATCGTGCTCAGCTTGGTCGCCATCATCTACATCGGCTATGTCGCGCTGGTGCAGGAGGACATGAAGAAGCTGGTGGCCTATTCGTCCGTGGCGCACATGGGCTTCGTCACCCTGGGCATCTTCATGGCGTTCATGCTGGTGCGCGAAGGCGGCAACACCGAGATGGCCAGTCTGGGCATGCAGGGTGCGATGGTGCAGATGATCTCGCACGGTTTCGTCTCCGGCGCCATGTTCACCTGCATCGGCGTGATGTACGACCGTACCCACACGCGCCAGATCAAGGATTACGGCGGTGTCATCAACATGATGCCGTGGTTCGGCTTCTTCTACGTGTTGTTCGCGATGGCGAACTGCGGCCTGCCTGGCACCAGTGGTTTCGTCGGCGAGTTCATGGTGATCCTGGCCAGCTTCAGCGCCAGTCCGTGGATCGCGTTGTTTGCCACCTTCACCCTGATCATCGGCGCCGGCTACACCTTGTGGTTGGTCAAGCGCGTGCTGTGGGGACCGGTGACCACCGAACATGTCAGACACATGACGCCGATGACCGCGCGGGAAACCTGGGTGCTGATCGGCTTTGCCGTTGCGGTCCTGATCATCGGCGTGTGGCCGCAGCCGCTGGTCCACCTGATGGACAGCTCGGTGGCGCACCTGGTGCAGCAACTTGCCGTCCACAAGATCTGAGCAGAAGCGAACATGCCCACTCTCCATGACATCCTGACCCTGCTGCCGGAGCTTTACCTGGTGGCGGCGGTGTGCCTGATCCTGCTGCTGGACGCATTCATGAAACCGGCGCAGCGACCGCAGCTGCACTGGATCTCCATCGCCGTGCTGCTGGTGGCGATCTACCTGGTGGTCGCCGGCCAGCCCGAGCAGACCGCGACGGCGTTCAACGGCATGTTCGTGCGCGACCACATGGCGGAGATCCTCAAGGTCTTTGCGCTGGGTCTCACCGCCGTGGTGTTCGTGTACGCGCGGCCATACATGATCGACCGCAAGCTGTTCGGCGGCGAGTTCTACTCGTTGATGATCTTCGCCGTGCTCGGCGTGATGGTGCTGGTGTCGGCCGGCAACCTGGTGACGATCTACCTCGGCCTGGCGCTGCTGTCGTTGTCGTCCTATGCACTGGTCGCACTGAATCGCGATGCGCTCTTGCCGCCGGAGGCGGCGATCAAGTACTTCGTGCTGAGTGCGCTCGCCAGCGGCATGCTGCTGTACGGCATGTCGATGGTCTATGGTGCGTCTGGCATGGGTGGTACACCGACGCTGGATCTGGCGCAGTTGCATGGCGTGATGGCCTACACCACCGCGCCGAAGCTGCTGCTGCTGGGCCTGATATTCATGCTGGTGGGCATCGGTTTCGAGCTGGGCGTCGCACCGTTCCACATGTGGCTGCCGGATGTCTACCACGGCGCGCCGACGCCGGTGACCACCTTCATCGGTGCGGTGTCGAAACTGGCGGCCTTCGGCCTGGCCTGGCGCCTACTCGAGGTCGGCATGGGCGACCTCAGCCGGTACTGGCAGCCGATGCTGGCCGCGCTGGCCACCGCATCGCTGGTGCTCGGCAACCTGGTCGCCATCGTGCAGACCAACTTCAAGCGCATGATGGCGTACTCGACCATCTCGCACATGGGCTACGTGCTGCTGGGGCTTTCGGCGGCGACCCCGGAGGGCTATTCGGCCGCGCTGTTCTACGTGATCTGCTACGCGTTGATGAGCGCGGCGGCGTTCGGCGTGATGCTGGTGCTCACCCGCGCCGGGTTCGAGTGTGAAGAGATCAGCGACTTCAAGGGCCTGAACCAGAAAGCGCCGTGGATGGCGTTCCTGATGTTGCTGGCGATGTTCTCGCTGGCCGGCGTGCCGCCTCTGTTCGGGTTCTGGGCGAAGGTGCTGGTGCTCGAGGCGGCGATCCATGCCGACATGCTGTGGCTGGCCATCGTCGGTATCGTCGCGGCGTTCATCGGGCTCTACTACTACCTGTATGTCATCAAGGTGATGTACTTCGATACGGCGGAGGAGGGCGCGGTGGTGGAGGTCAAGGCCGACACGTCGCTGCGCGTGGTGCTGTCGGTGAACGCACTGGCCCTGCTTGCGCTCGGTCTGTACTGGGGACCCTTGCTGGCGTGGTGCCAGCGCGCGTTCGGCGTCTGACCTCGGCGCCGGTGGTGGATGGTTTTCCAGCGGCTGCGGCGATCTTCGTGCTTGCAAGAAACCCGCCATCCCGGTAAACTTCGCGGACTCTGATGCGGGGTGGAGCAGTCTGGCAGCTCGTCGGGCTCATAACCCGAAGGTCGCAGGTTCGAATCCTGCCCCCGCTACCAGCTTTAGCTGACAATCCGATGCGGCGATCTCTGCGAAGAGGTCGCCGTTTTCATTTCGGACGGTGATTCGCTCCCCGAGCAATTCGCGGATCGCTTCGCGTGCTGCCGGCAAGTTTTGCGCACGTTGCGCCAGCACTTTCACCATCGCGTCCCAGCGCTCGCGCAGCCGCGGCAGCATGGTCACGGCCGGGGCAGGGCGCATGGCTTCCTGCGCATCCTGCAATTCGCTTTCTGCGCGTTCCAGCTCAGCCCGCGTGCCCTTGCGCTGAATGTTGGCCCGATAGCCCTGCACGTACAGCTCGGTTTCCCGCGCGTGCTTGGCATAGCCGCGGTCGGCGTAGACATCTTTGTGGGTATTGGCCTCGTCCAGTATCGACTCGAACACCTCGGTGTCGTTGACCGAGGCGCTGGTGACGTCGACCTTGCGGATGAAGCCCCAGCGCCGATCCGTGTTGGCGTGCAGCTTGTAACCGTAGTGGCTCTTGCCGTGCTTCTTCGTCCAGCGCGCATCCACGTCCTTCTGCGCGCGCTTGAAAGGCTCGGGTCCGTCCCGCTTTCTGGGGCGGCCTGCGGGTGGTTGAGCAGCGACTTCGCGTGGCAGCCGCTTGATGGCCGCGTGGGGCACACACGAATCGCGTGAATCCTTCGGCCTCCCGGGCGGCTCTATGAGGTGCCGGACGCCCCGGCCCACCTTACGGAGATACCCATCATGAACTACGACAATCTGCTCAAGGTCGCCCTGGCCGGCGCGCTGACCTTCGGCGTGGTATCGGTTGCCACCGCCAGCCCGGCGCCGAACGGCGCGAACGACATGAAGTCGGCCAACATGGCCATGACCAAGTGCTACGGCATCAATGCGGCGCACAAGAACGACTGCAAGTCGCCGGGGCATTCATGCGCCGGCCAGGACAGCAAGGCACGTGATGCCAATGCGTTCGTGGCCGTGCCGGCCGGCCTGTGCGAGAAGATCGACGGCGGTTCTACCACCCCGGTCGACAAGGCCTGAGTCAGGGCCATGAGCTGCCTGCTGCCACAGGTGCAGCGCCCGATCCCGGCAGCCGTCGGGATCGGCTTGCGCGCGCCGCACATCGCCCGGGTGCTGCAGGAGCAGCCGCGGGTGCCGTGGTTCGAAGTGCACAGCCTCTTATGGAGGGAGGCCGGTGCCACATTGCCTGAGAACGGTGCCTACTGTGTTCGTGGCTCGCTCTGAGGACCAAACCGTGACGCGTCGATCGTACCGTAGGTATTCCCGCGGCAACCGGCACAGAGGACTGCTCAGTTAGGTGGTTCATGAATGCCGTGCGCACGAGGCTCGCAGGGGCTAAGTCTGCTGGCCGGGTGCCGACGCATGCCTTTCACCCGCGTGCCGCCCGTCCTTCCCAACGGAAGGGGCTATCGCCCGCATTCCTTCCCGCGCGCCCACGGCGTCGTACGGATCGTGTTATCACTCAAATCAGACGGAGCAGTTCTGTGAACGTAAGTGTTATGAGCCGGCCGCGAAACCATCGGGCTGTTAACGCCACACATCACGTGGATGCCGCCCCCGTCCGTGGCCCTTGGTTGTTCATGACACGGCGCGTGCGCGGGTCCAAGCGGCCTCGCCTCAAGATGCTTGCCCAATGCCTCGCTGTCTCGCTGGTCACGGCGACCCCGACCGTCTTTGCCCAAAGCACCGCGCCTGACCAGACGCCAAAGGACTTACAGGCCATCATCGTGACCGCCCGTGATCAGCAGGAGCCGTTGATTACCGTTCCCGAGAGCATCACGACCTTCTCAGCGTCGTCCCTCAATGCGCTGGATATCCGCTCGTTCAACGATTACGCCACCAAGACACCGAACCTGTCGTTCAACTACGGATCGGGCACTACCGGCATTTCAGCGGCGCGAACCATTGCGATCCGAGGGATCGGCGGACAGAACCTCTTTGGCGCGGCGGGTTCCACCGGCTTTTATATTGACGATACGCCGCTACCCGAATCGATCGATCCGCGCATTGTCGACATGGAGCGCATCGAGGTTCTGAAAGGGCCGCAGGGCACGCTATTTGGGCAAAGCTCATTGGGCGGCACCGTCCGCATCATTACCCAAAAACCCGACCTGTCGCACAACGACATCGGCTTCATGACGCAAGCAGGATTCACGTCCGGTGGTGGGAGCCCGGATAAGGGCGGTAGCGTGACCGGCAATCTCGTGGTCATTCCCGACGAAATGGCCATCCGCGCCGTGCTCTTCGCCAACCACGACGCCGGCTACCTGACGCGCACCTATCCCTCACCCGACAGTCCAGCCGTCGGCGATCCCTTTATCGCTGCCCCGCGTACGCGTGTGGATGACCAGGGTGCGCAAACGACGTACGGCGGATCGATCACAACGCTTCTTCGCGTCACTCCGTCGTTCGATGCGACCTTGCGCTTCTTGATGCAGAACACCTATTTCCACGGCTTTCCCGCGACCTTTGCTCCCCTGCCATCCTTCAAGCCGGCGTATCAGCTTGACCGGGCCTTCGATATCCAGCCCAGCGCGTTGGACAAGTGGTATTTGCCGTCCCTCGATCTTCGCTACCACGGGGATCACTACACGTTAGTGTCGGTCACCAGCTACTTTGATCGCCACAGCCGCGACATCGAGGACTCCACCTATGGCACCCAGCAAGTCATGAGCGGCTACTACGGCGTGCCATCGCTTCCGCCACAGCCTTTCCTCTGGGACCAGGAACACCACCAGGATCAGTTTAGCCAGGAGCTTCGATGGGAATTCACGGACGTCTTTGGCGCCAAGGGCACGTTGGGCGCGTTCTATTCGAAGACCCACACCACGCTCAGTGTGCCGCCAGAGTACGCGCAGGGGCTTGTGGCAGCCACGGCGGACAACACCGTGGTGGGTCCTTGGCCGAACAACCTTCTTTGGATCGACCGCAACCCGGGCATGCAGGAAGAGAAGGCGATCTTCGGCGAGATCGACGTACCGCTCGCCGAGCGTTGGACGGCCACCCTGGGCGCCCGACAGTATTGGCTGCATCAAACGTCCGACTTCACAGCGTATGGCTTCAACAACTTCGGAGCCACGACCAGCGATCCGCAGTCGAGCCATCAATCGGGTCTCGACCCCAGGCTCGCGATCCGTTATCAAGCTATGCCAAACACCCTGTTCTATGCGTCGGCGTCGAAGGGGTTTCGAGCCGGCGCGGCGCAGCAGTATCTGCCGTTCTGCGCGTTGCCGTCGTTACCCGCCGATGACATTACGCATCTGAAGTCAGACACGCTCTGGAGCTATGAAGTTGGTGCCAAAACGTCGATTCCCGATGCAGGCATTTTCATCTCGGCGTCCGCCTACCACATCGACTGGCGCAATCTCCAACAGCAAGTCGCCTTGCCTTGTGGCGCGTACTTTTCCATCAACGGCCGCCACGCGCACATCGACGGGGGTGAAGTCGAGTTCAACGGACGCGCCACCGAGCACCTCGAGCTACGCGCCGGCGTGGGTTACGAACGCAGCCGCATCAACGACCCTGGCGCGCTGTCGATCGTGGGCATCACGCCCGGCTCGTCGGTCCTGGGTGTGCCTACCTGGACGGCGACGCTAGCGGGTGTCTATACCCATCCTATTTCGCGGGGCTGGGACGGTTACCTGGAAGCGGACGCGGGCTATACGGGCAGCAGCCGGACCTTGCTGAACGGTGGCAACGGCCTGTTCGGGACGCGCGATGCTTACGTGCTCACCAACGTTCGTGTCGGCGTGCGGCATGGGCCATCGGATGTTTCCTTGAATGTCCACAATGCCGGTAACGCGAAACCGAACCTGGGTGACATCGGTTACGTGGGTTATGCGCAATATACGCAAAATGGCACGATCATCCCCCAGGTCGCCACCCTGCCGCCGCGGACGGTGCTATTGGAGTATCGCTACAACTACTGACCGTTGGGTTCCGATCGTCGCCCGGCGTCTGTGCTGGCATCGGCCTGTGTCGTGACGGGCGCCGTCCCATCGCGATGGGGCCTTCGATCCGGTCGCTGAAGGCGCGATGTTCACGCAACGCGATGAATGCTTTTCCAGCCCTTGGCCCTCTCATGAAGGGGCGTTTGGCGTTTGGGCATGGACGCGCGAAAGCCCCCGTCAGATCATGCTGACTTCGCAAGGAATGTTTCACGTGCACGTTGGGAATCCCGCACCGCCCGCGACTGGGATGGCGCTGCATCGGTTGGTGCGAGGCCTGTCGGGCCTTGGATTGGCCGTCGCCCTGGCGGCCTGTCAGAGCCCGACGCCGGCACCTGCGGCCGACCCCCGCACGGCGTCGTGGGGCACCGTACTCACCCAGGCGCGCGGCCAAACCGTGACGATGGCGATGTGGCAGGGCGATCCGGCCATCAATGCCTATATGCGCACCTACGTGGCGCCCCATCTCGCTCACGACTTCGGCATCACGCTGCGGCTCGTGCCGGGGCAGGGCAATACCGTGGTGACCGCCTTGATGACCGAGGCGGAGGCCGGCCCTGCCTCCAGTGCCTTCGATATCGTCTGGATCAATGGCGAAACGTTCTACCAGTTGCGCCAGATCCACGCGCTGTTTGGTCCCTTTACCGCTCAGCTGCCGAACAACCGGTACGTCGATTGGCAGAATCCGTTCATCGCACTGGACTTCCAGCAGCCCGTCGACGGCCAGGAGGCGCCCTGGGGCAACGTCCAGTTGCTGCTGATCACGGACCGCGCCCGCGTCAGCAATCCGCCGCGCACGCCGGCGGCGCTCGCGCAATGGATTCACGCACACCCGGGCCGCTTTACTTTCGACACCGGTTTTACCGGCACCAGTTTTCTCAAATCGCTCCTGTACGCCTTCGCCGATGCGCCGGCGCAGCTGCAAGGGCCGTTCGATCCGGTGGTCTATGCGCGCCTGCGCGATCGCGTGTTCGCCTGGGTACAGTCCGTGCGGGGCGACTTGTGGCGTCACGGCGAGACCTTTCCCACGGATGTGGCGCAGCTGCATACGCTCTTCGCCAACGGCGAAGTGGACTTCACCATGGGCTTCAACGACGGCGAGGTCGACAACAAAGTCGATGATGGCCTCTTTCCGCCGACCGCCACGGCCTACGCCTTGACCACCGGCACCCTGCAGAACAGCCACTACCTGGGGATCGTCCAGCGCTCGGCGCACAAAGCCGCCGCGATGGTGACGATCAACTTCCTGGAATCCCCGGATGCGCAGCTGCGCAAGCTCGATCCCAAGGTATGGGGGGACGGCACGGTGCTGTCCCTGGACGCGTTGCCGGGTGATTGGCGTGCACGCTTTGCGCGGGTCCAAGCGCGTCAGCACGCCCCGGGGCGACACGCCCTCCAGCCCTTCGCCCGACCGGAGCCCTCACCTGAGTGGATGATCCGCCTGTCCGAAGACTTTCGTCGCCAGGTGATGCATGACTAGGTGGCGCACCCCGGACCCGTGGTTGACGCTCCTGCTGTTGCTGACAGTGGGGCCGATGGTGGTGGCCTGGATCTTCATGGTGGCCTATGCCTCGGGCGGTATCGGCCTGCTCTCGACGGGTTGGACGCTCGCGCATTGGCGTGCCGCGCTGGCGAGCGGCGAGACCTGGGCGTCCATCGGTTACAGCTTCGCCCTGGCCGCCGTCACCATGATCGTGGCCTTGGGGCTGGCCATGATCGGCCAGGCCGTGCTGGGCGCACACGCGCGTCGCGGTGCCCTGGGCAGCCTCCTTTTTGTGCCGCTGGCCGTGCCACCGCTGGTGGCGGCCCTGCTGAGCATCGAGCTGTTCGGCAACACCGGCTGGTTGGCCCGTCTCAGTCACGCCGCGGGGCTGATCGACCGGCCCGAGCAGTTTCCAGCGCTGCTGTTCACGCGCTCGGGCAGCGGCATCGTGCTGACCCAGGTGTGCCTCGTCGCGCCGTTTTTGTGGCTGTTGGTCGATCGATTGATGCGGCACGCGCGCGTCGCCGACCTGGGGCAGGTGGCCCGCACGCTTGGAGCCAGTTCGTGGCAAGTCTGGCGTCGCGTGACGTTTCCCGTCGTGCTGCGCGCCGGAGCACCCACGTTCAGCGTGTACTTCATCGTACTGGCCGGCGCCTTTGAGGTGCCGCTCATGGTGGGCGCGCAGTACCCGCAGGTCGTGTCGCTCCTGATCCAGCGCAAGTTCGATCGCTTTGACCTCACCAGCAAGCCCGAGGCCTATGCGATCGCCGCGCTGTACGCCGTGATCGCCGTGACCGCTTTGCTGGCGTTGTTTCGCTGGCACCGACACCGGGTGGGCGGGGAGGGCGACGCATGAGCGTTCGACGCGTGCTGGCCAGCCTCCTGGCCCTGGCGCTTGTGGCTCCGCCGCTGCTATTGGGCATGCTTTCCGTCGCCCGCCAGTGGCGGTGGCCCGCGCTGTGGCCGACCGCGTGGCAGGTCCAGCAATGGCACGAGGTAGCCGGGGACCTCACTGGCGCCGGCATGCTGGGCGCGCTGGCTCGCTCGCTCGCCCTGGCACTGACGGTGGCTGTGGTCGCGACGGCGCTCGGCTTACCGACCAGTCGACGGGTCGCGGGCCTCCCGCGGCGCGGTGCGTGGCTGACGGCGCTGCATCTGCCGTACGCGCTCTCACCGGTGGTGCTGGCTGTCGGCCTGCTGTTTGCGTTTCTGCATCTGCACCTGGCCGGACATCTCCTCGGCGTGCTGCTCGCCCAGCTGGTCTTCGCCTATGCCTACGCGGTCATCCTGCTGAGCGCGTTGTGGACACCACGCGTCGCCGCGCTGGAAGACCTGGCGAGCACCTTGGGCGCGCGTCGCCTTCAGGTTTGGTGGCGCGTCCTGGTGCCGGTGGCGCGCCCGATGCTCGCCGTCTGCCTGTTCCAGACGTTTCTGATTTCCTGGTTCGACTACGCGCTGGTACGGTTGATCGGGCAGGGCGAGGTGCAGACGCTCACCATCCGCCTGTTCGAGTACTTTACGTCCGGCGACCTTCGGCTGGCCGCGACGTGTGCCCTGATCTTGATGACGCCGCCCCTGGTCACGCTACTGGTCCATCGCGCGGTGCCCCCGTCGCTCCTGGCACCCCAGGCAGGCTCGTCCCATGAGTAATCGCTCACCTGTTGCCCTGACGATCGAGAACCTACGGGTGACGCTCGGGGACAGCGCCGTGCTGGACGGCGCCTCGCTGCATCTGGCTGCCGGCACCACGTTGGCGGTGATCGGTGCCTCCGGTTGCGGCAAGACCACCTTGCTGCGCGCGATTGCCGGGCTCGTGCCGATCGCGGCTGGCCGCATCACCCTCGGAAGCCAGCCCGTCGACGGACTGCCGCCTCACCAGCGCGGCATGGTGTACCTCAATCAGGAGCCCTTGTTGTTTCCGCATCTGAACCTGTTCGACAACGTCGCCTTTGGTCTGCGGTTGCGGCATCGACCCGAGGCCGAGATTCGGGCGCGGGTCAGCGAGTTGATGGTCCTGCTCGAACTCGACGGGCTGGAGCGCCGTGCACCCCACGCGTTGTCCGGTGGCCAGCGCCAACGCGCCGCGTTTGCCCGCGCCCTGATCGTGGAGCCCGCCTTGCTTCTGCTGGATGAGCCCTTCAGCAACCTCGATCCCGATACCCGGGTCAGCGCCCAGACGCTCTTTAAGCAAGTGGCGCGCACGCGTGGCATCACCTCAATGTTCGTGACGCACGATCTCAAAGAGTCGCTGCGCATGGGCGATACCTTCGCCCTGATGCGACGCGGGCAGCTGCGCCTCTACCACGATCGCGCTGCCTTTTGCGGCGACCCGGACACCGGCGTGGCACGGGAAGCGGCCTTCTGGAGCCTCGTGATCGATGCCCCGGTTGCGTCCACCTCCGGCGTGTCGCACCGGCGTACCTGACGCCTCGCGGGCGCGCGCGTTACGACGGCAGGGACAGCCATCGCGCGGCATGGCGCAACCGCTGGACCATGGTGTAGCCGATCACGGCGATGAAGACGCCGGTCCAGATCAGGAGATGGCTGCGGTCCGCCACCATCAGCGTGAGGCAGATGAACGCCTCGGTGCGCTCCCCCAGGCCCGGGGAGTAGTGAAAGGATTTCACCGATGTATTGCGAATCGCCGCCGCGATCGACAGAAACAAGGACATCGCCACAGCGATTTCGCCCGCCAGGATCACCAGCATGAAGCGCGCTTCGGGATGACGCCACGCCAAGGCGACGATCATGGCCACCTCGACCACACGATCGAAGGTGATGTCCATGATGGCGCCCAGGGGGCTGGTATGGGTCATGCGGGCGAGGGCGCCGTCCGACGCATCCAGCAACCCCGACAGCCACAGCAGGCCAATCCCCAGCCACGGTTGATCCAACGCGATGCTCAGCGCTGCGACCACACCTACCAGCATGGCCAGTGCCGTGACCGCATTCGCGGAGAGGCCCAGCGCCTTCAGGCCGCGGGCGACCCGGGCAATGAACGGTTCCACCAGATGACGTGCACGGGTATCGAGCATGGTTCCTCAACGAAGCAAGCAGCCCACAGGCCAGAAAGAAAAAGGGCAAGGCGCCCTAGAATAGGTCCGACACCGTGACGCGGAGCTTGCCACTGGGGCGAGGGGGATGTCATCGACAAAATGGCTGTGCAGCTCGATCTGCACCCCCAGCACGCGCCGCGTTTCGTGCTCGATCATGGCCAGCGCCTGCTCATCAAAGCGCGGCTCGCGGACAATGGATACATCCAGCCGATCCAGCTGACGCTGGACCACCTGGAACCGCTCCACACCAGGGACGCCCTTGCCCAACTCACGCCAGCGCTGGCAAGGGGCGACACGGCCGCGCCACAGGCGACGACGGTGCATGCAGGGGCCAAGGGCTCCGATGACCTCCCGTAAAGATTAAAGAGAGGCGCTCACCTGGCCAAAGGATTCATGGCGTCACGCAACTGCCAATGCGGCGACCTGCCCGTCACCGGCAGCCCGATGCGCCTCGGCCCGGCGCTGCCGTAACCATGACGCCCGTACCCGCAGCGGGGACGGCAGGGGCGGGGCCCTGTCGTGACACGACACTTGCCTCATCACCTAGAGACCGACATGCCCGATTCGTGGAACCTTTAGATGCCGATCGAGCTCAAGTTCAATAGCACGGAGGTCGATTAGCGAGGGGTTATCCGGGTAGGTTAGGGCTTCTGCCCTAAGCGGCCAGCGGAGTCAACGCTCGCGCCCGTTACCCTCGTAGATCCTCACCATACGGTCCATGGAGGAGGGGTAGAATCCGTTTGCACCGCGAGATGTTGTCGGCTATGATCAACAAACTCTGATGCGGCCAAGCGGCAGCCTGATGGTCTCAGTAGGATAGAGCCTGAATCCTGCCCCCGCTACCAGATCTTTCTTGATGTAAGAAAGCCTCCTCGTGAGGCTTTTTTGTTGGGCGCAAGGGATGCGCTGCGCGGGGCCGGCTCAGCCGGCGCCCGCAGTGGAAAGAGCTGCATGGAGTGGGACATCGGCGAGATAGGGAAATGGGCCGTTGGAGCCCATTTTTTGTTTCTGCGGTTCTCACAGTGGGAAGGCGACCCATGGATACACAGGCACTGGCGCAACGTTTCAGCGGGGTTCTGGCCGATCTGGGCCTGGAATGCCTTGGTGTGGAGTTCACCCCGTCGCAAGGGCAGAGTACCCTGCGCGTCTACCTGGACTTGCTGGACCGGGAGGCGGGCGACGGCGAACGTCGCGAGGTCGGCATCGAGGATTGCGAGACCGCCAGCCGTGAGCTGTCCGCCTTGCTGGACGTCGAGGATCCGATTCCCGGCCACTACGTGCTGGAAGTTTCCTCGCCGGGTCTGGATCGGCCGCTGTTCACCGCTGCGCAGTTTGCGCGGGCCAGCGGGCAGGAAGTGAAGGTGCTGCTGCGGGCGCCGCTGGAAGGCCGCCGTCGCCTGCGCGGCAAGCTGGTTTCGGCGGAAGGCGGGCACGTCGTGCTGGACGCCGAAGGCAAGACATTCGAATTCGAGCACGCGCTGGTGGAAAGTGCGCGTGTGGTGCCGGACTGGGTGGCGCTCGGTTATGCGCCGCAACCCAAGCCCGGCGGCAAGATGCCCGGCAAGAAATAATCGCTGCGGCCATCCGGGGCCGCGTTCAAGGTTTTGTGTTCCTGGATGGGCGTAACAATTCAACCATCGGCATCCGGACGGGGTGTCTACGGAGTTGCAGTAATGAGCAAAGAACTTTTGCTGGTCGTCGACGCGGTCGCCAATGAAAAGGGCGTGCCGCTGGAAGTGATTTTCGAGGCGATGGAGGCCGCGCTGGCCTCGGCCGCGAAGAAGCGCTATCCGGACGAGGAGCCCGATATCCGCGTGTCGATCGACCACAACACCGGCGAGTACGAGACGTTCCGCCGCTGGGAAATCATCGCCGACGACGGCGAGATGGAATCGCCGTCGTACCAGCTGCGCCTGATGGATGCGCTGGACGAGCGCGCCGACGCCAAGGTGGGCGAGTACATCGAGCAGCAGATCGAGAACGCCGAGTTCGGCCGCATCGCCGCGCAGGCCGCCAAGCAGGTGATCGTGCAGCGCGTGCGCGAGGCCGAGCGCCAGCAGGTGGTCGACGCGTTTGCCGACCGCGTGGGCGAGCTGGTCACCGGCATCGTCAAGCGCGTCGAGCGCGGCAACATCTATCTCGACCTGGGCAGCAACGCCGAGGCGTTCATTCCGCGCGACAAGACCATTCCGCGCGAATCGGCCCGTGTCGGCGATCGCGTGCGCGGCTATCTGTACGAGGTGCGCTCCGAGGCGCGCGGCCCGCAGCTGTTCGTGTCGCGTGCCGCGCCGGAGTTCATGATCGAGCTGTTCAAGCTGGAGGTGCCGGAAGTCGGCCAGGGCCTGGTCGAGATCAAGGGCTGCGCCCGTGATCCGGGCGACCGCGCCAAGATCGCCGTGCTGGCCCACGATAGCCGCACCGATCCGATCGGCGCCTGCATCGGCATGCGCGGCTCGCGCGTGCAGGCGGTGTCCAACGACCTCAACGGCGAGCGCGTCGACATCATCCTGTGGCACGAGAACCAGGCCCAGTACGTCATCAACGCGATGGCGCCGGCGGAAGTGCAGTCCATCATCATGGATGAGGAAAAGCACTCGATGGACATTGCGGTGGCCGAGGACAAGCTGTCCCAGGCGATCGGCCGCGGCGGCCAGAACGTGCGCCTGGCCAGCAAGCTGACCGGCTGGCAGCTCAACGTGATGACCCAGGACCAGGTTACCGCCAAGAGCGAGTCCGAGCAGGAGGCCGCGCGCCAGCTGTTCATGGACAAGCTCGAGGTGGACCAGGAGATCGCCGTGATCCTCGTGCAGGAGGGCTTCTCCAGCATCGAGGAGATCGCCTACGTGCCCAGCGCCGAGCTGCTGGCGGTGGAGGGCTTCGACGAGGACATCGTCGAGGAACTGCGCGCCCGCGCCCGTGACGCGCTGCTGACCGAGGCACTGGCGGTGGAGGAGGGCGTCGGTGAACATCAGCCTTCCGAGGAGCTGCTGGCGCTGGACGGCATGGACGAGGAGACGGCCTTTGCGCTGGCCGCGCGCGCGGTGACCACGGTCGACGACCTGGCCGACCTGGCGGTGGACGACCTGATCGACATCGAAGGTATGGATGAGGAGCGTGCCGCGGCGCTGATCATGGCTGCACGTGCGCCGATGATCGCGCGACTGGAGAAGGGTGGCTGACCACAGGCGGCGGCAGCCCCGGAGGGGTTGCCGGGAAAGGCTTCGGCGAAGCCTTTCACCACGGATGGAGGTGGCGGCGCAGATGATGCCGCACGGACGATAGGCGCGGGAACGGCGGAGCAAACAACACGATGTCGGATGTTACGATCAAACAACTCGCCCAGGTACTGGGCATGCCGGTCGACCGGCTGCTGACGCAGCTGGACGAGGCAGGCATGAAATTCTCCGACCAGGAGCAGGTCATCAGCAGCACCGAGAAGGTGAAGCTGCTCGGTTTCCTGCGCCGCACGCATGGCAAGGGCGAAGCCGCCAGCGAGGCCGACGACAGCGCGCCGCGCCAGATCACCTTGAAGCGCCGCACGGTCGGCGAGCTGAAGGTGGCGACGCCCGGCGGCCGCGGCGCCGCAGGCACGGCCAAGACGGTCAATGTCGAGGTGCGCGCCAAGCGCACCTACGTCAAGCGCAGCGTGATCGCCGAGGAAGCCAGCGCCGAACCCGAGCGCGAGGAGGCCGTGCGCAAGCTGCAGGAATCGCAGCAGCAGCGTGAGCAGGAAGAGCGCGAGCGGGTCGAGGCCGAGCAGCGCCGCCAGGCGGAGGCGCAGCACGCCCTGGACGAACAGCGCCGCAAGGCCGAAAAGGAGCAGCGTGAGGCGGAACTGGCTCGCGCGGCCGAGCCGGTGGCGGTCGAACACGTCGAGGCGACGCCGGAACCGGCGGCCGAAGTGGCGCCTGCGGCCGCCCACGACGACGCCACCGGGACCGTCCAGCGCATCGACCAGCGCGACCTGGGCATGATCCTGCCGCGCATCCACGAGCCGCGCAAACGCGAAAAGCTGGTCAAGCCGGTGGCGGCGCCCGCGGCGCCGGCCGCTCCTGCGGCGCGTGGTGCGGTGGCCGGTGCGGCGGCACCGGCCGCGGCCGGCGAGGCCGCTCGCGGCAAGCCCAAGCATCCGCGTGAGCGCAGCGAGAATCTCGGCAAGGAAGACCGCGAGGCCGGCAAGCGCTTTGCCGGCGGCCAGATGCATCTGAGCGAGGCCGACCGTGCCCGTCGCTCTTCCAGCAGCAAGCGCGCCAAGCCCGGCCGCAGCGGCGGCCGCGAAGCATTGCGCGGCGGCGGTGCGGCGGCGGCCGGTCCGCACGGCTTTTCACGACCCACCGCGCCGGTGGTGCGCGAGGTGGTGGTCAGCGATACCAACGTGGTGGCCGACCTCGCCCAGAAGATGGCGGTGAAGGGATCGGAAGTGGTCAAGGCGCTGTTCAAGATGGGCGTGATGGCGACCATCAACCAGACGGTCGACCACGACACCGCGGTGCTGGTGGTCGAGGAGCTGGGCCACACACCGGTGGCGGACACCCAGAACAACGCCGAGGAGACGCTGGCGGCGCATACCCAGAACATCGAACTGGAGGGCGAGAAGGTCACGCGCCCGCCGGTGGTGACGATCATGGGCCACGTCGACCACGGCAAAACCTCGCTGCTCGACTACATCCGCCGTACCAAGGTCGCCTCCGGCGAAGCCGGCGGCATCACCCAGCACATCGGTGCCTACCATGTGGAGACTTCCAGAGGCGTGATCACGTTCCTGGATACCCCCGGCCACGCCGCGTTCACCTCGATGCGCGCCCGTGGTGCGCAGTCGACCGATATCGTGATCCTGGTGGTGGCCGCCGACGACGGCGTGAAACCGCAGACGATCGAGGCGGTCAAGCACGCGCGTGCCGCCAAGGTGCCGCTGATCGTGGCCGTCAACAAGATGGACAAGGACGGCGCGAACCCGGACAACGTCAAGCAGGGCCTGGTGGCGCAGGAAGTAGTGCCGGAGGACTGGGGCGGCGACGTGCAGTTCGTGCCGGTGTCGGCGAAGACCGGCATGGGCATCGAGAACCTGCTCGACGCGATCTCGGTGCAGGCCGAGGTGATGGAATTGAGGGCGGTCGTCGACGGCCGCGCCTCCGGCGTGGTGATCGAATCCAGCCTGGACCGCGGTCGCGGTCCGGTGGCCACGGTGCTGGTGCAGCAGGGTACGCTGCGCAAGGGCGACTTCGTGGTCTGCGGCGTCGAGTACGGCCGCATGCGCGCGCTGATCGACGAGACCGGCAAGCAGGTGGCCGAAGCCGGCCCGTCGATCCCGGTGCAGGTGCTGGGTCTTTCCGGCGTGCCGGAAACCGGCGACGATTTCGTCGCCGTCGAGGACGAGCGCCTGGCTCGCGAAGTGGCCGAGGAGCGCCAGCTCAAGCGGCGCGAGACGCGGATGGTCAGCAAGAGCAACCGGCTCGAGGACATCATCGCGAAGATGGGCCAGGGCGAGGAGCAGCAGACGCTCAACATCCTGGTCAAGGGCGACGTGCAGGGCTCGGTCGAGGCGTTGCGCGAGTCGCTGACCCAGATCGGCAACGATCGGGTTCGCGTCAACGTGGTCGCCTCCGGCGTCGGCGGCATCACCGAATCCGATGCCACGCTGGCCACCGCCTCGAAGGCGCTGTTGATCGGCTTCAACGTGCGTGCCGATGCTTCGGCGCGCAAGGTGATCGAGACGAACGCCGTGGACGTGCGCTATTTCTCGATCATCTACGACGTGATCGACCAGGTGACCCAGGCGGCCACCGGCCTGCTCGGCATGGAAGTGCGCGAGGACATCATCGGCACCGCCGAGGTCCGCGACGTGTTCCGCAGCTCCAAGTTCGGTGCGGTTGCCGGCTGCATGGTCACCGAAGGTTCGGTCAAGCGGAACAAGCCGATCCGCGTGCTGCGCGACCACGTGGTGATCTTCGAGGGCGAGCTGGAATCGCTGCGCCGTTTCAAGGACCTGGTCGACGAAGTCCGTGCGGGCATGGAATGCGGCATCGCCGTGAAGCAGTACAACGACGTCAAGCCGGGCGACCAGATCGAGTGCTTCGAGCGCACCGAGGTGGCACGTACCTTGTGATGCCTGCGGCATCGCAAGGTACGCGGGATTCGGGATTCGGGATTCGGCAAAAGCAAAAGATGAATCCCGTTTACCCCGTTCTTGCCGTAACCCGCTTTTGCTCTAACGAATCCCGAATCCCGAATCCCGAATCCCGACCTCCAACCATGCCCTCCCGCGATTTCAAACGTACCGACCGCATTGGCGCCGAACTGCGCCGCGAGCTGGGCTTGCTGGTGCACGCGGCGGTGCGCGACCACGGGCTGCCGTCGACCAGCGTAAGCGACGTGGAGATCACCCGTGACCTCGACTGGGCCACGGTGTGGGTGACCACCATGC
This sequence comes from Rhodanobacter sp. FW106-PBR-R2A-1-15, assembly GCF_058789735.1. Classification (NCBI taxonomy): domain Bacteria; kingdom Pseudomonadati; phylum Pseudomonadota; class Gammaproteobacteria; order Lysobacterales; family Rhodanobacteraceae; genus Rhodanobacter; species Rhodanobacter sp. FW106-PBR-R2A-1-15. The sequence goes on from NZ_JBYTEM010000004.1 coordinate 83,927, forward strand.
TGCCCGAGCAAGGCTTGCCGGCGGTGAAGGCGCTCAACGAGATGAGCCATGAGATCCGCCACGCACTGGCGCACAGCGGCATGCGCATGCGCCGGGTGCCGGAGCTGAAGTTCAAGTACGACGATTCGGTCGACAAGGGCGAGCGCATCGAGTCGCTGCTGCGCCAGCAGGCGCGTGATCTGACGCCGCCGGATGGCGGCGAGCGCGATTGAATCGCCAGTACGGAATTCCGCCGAGTCGATGAATCGTTCGCCGCGCATCCCGTTCCGCGACCTGCACGGCATCGTGCTGCTCGACAAGCCGCCGGGCCTGAGTTCCAACCAGGCGCTGCAGGCCGTGCGCCGACTGCTGCGTGCGTCCAAGGGCGGCCATACCGGTGCGCTCGATCCACTGGCCACCGGCCTGCTGCCGCTGTGCTTCGGCGAGGCGACCAAGCTGGCCGGCAGCCTGCTGGGTGCGCGCAAGGCCTATCTGGCCGAGTGCCGGCTTGGCGTCACCACGGATACCGCCGACAGTGAGGGTGAGGTCGTTCAGCAGCGCCCGGTACCGGAACTCGATGACGCCAGGGTCGAGGCGGCGCTGGCCAGGTTGCGCGGGCGCATCCAGCAGGTGCCGCCGATGTATTCCGCGCTGAAGCAGGGCGGCGAACGGCTGTATGCCAAGGCGCGCCGCGGCGAAACCGTCGAGCTGGCGCCGCGCGAGGTGGCGGTGCACCGGCTGGAGTTGCTGGCGCGCGAAGGCGACACGCTGCAGTTGCTGGTGGAGTGCGGTTCGGGTACCTATGTCCGTTCGCTGGCGGTGGATCTGGGCGAGGACCTGGGCTGCGGCGCGCACCTGACCGCGCTGCGCCGGATCTGGGTCGAGCCGTTCCGAGAGCCGCGGATGGTGACCCTGACGCAGCTGGAGCAGGCGGCGGAGCAAGGCGACGAGGCTTTGCTGGCATGGCTGCTGCCGGTATCGGCCGGCCTGTCCGATCTGCCGGTATTGCGACTCGATGAGACGCAGAGCATGGCCATCTCGCGCGGCCAGCAGATTGCGCTGCCGGGCCTGCCGGAAGTCGGGCATTGCGCGGCATACGCCAGCGACGGCGCGCTGTTGGCGTTGCTGGAAGCCGATGCCGAAGGGCGTGCGCGCATCGTGCGCGGCTTCAATCTGCCGCCGGGCTGACCGATTTGCTCCGACGGCAGGCGGCGCTCTTGTTGAAGCACCACTCCCATCAGTAGAATAGACAAGTTATTTCAACGCTTTCACTCACCTAGGCGAAGCTTGCGCTTGCGTCATCGCGATGACGCAAGCGCAAGCTTCGCATCGCCTTTCAAGGAAACGTACAACCATGTCTCTTACCGCAGAACAGACCGGCAAGATCATCGCTGATTTCGGCCGCGTGCCCAACGACACCGGCTCGACCGAGGTCCAGGTGGCCCTGCTGTCCGCCCGCATCGACCATCTCACCGGCCACTTCAAGGACCACAAGCAGGATCATCACTCCCGCCGTGGCCTGCTGAAGCTGGTCAACCAGCGCAAGCGCCTGCTCAGCTATCTGAAGGATCGCGATCTTGCACGCTACCAGACCCTGATCGAACGCCTCGGCCTGCGGCGGTAATCCGTGCGTTCATCCGTGGACGCAAAGATCAAGAGGCGCTCACCCGTGAGCGCACTTCTCAATCAGATCAGGAATTAAGCACGTGGCAAAAGTAACCAAGTCATTCCAGTACGGTAATCACGAAGTCACGCTGGAGACGGGCGAAATTGCCCGCCAGGCATCCGGTGCGGTCATGGTCAGCATGGGCGGTACGGTGGTGCTGGTCACCGCCGTCGCCGCGGCCAAGCAGAAGGAAGGGCAGGACTTCTTCCCGCTCACCGTCGACTACGTGGAGAAGTTCTACTCCGCCGGCCGCATTCCCGGCGGCTTCTTCAAGCGCGAAGGCCGCCCGACCGAGAAGGAGACGCTGACCTCGCGTCTGATCGATCGCCCGGTGCGCCCGCTGTTCCCGGACGATTTCAAGAATGAGGTGCAGGTCATCGCGCAGGTCGTCTCGCTCAACCCCGAGATCGACGGCGACATTCCGGCGCTGATCGGTGCATCCGCCGCGCTGAGCCTGGCCGGCATCCCGTTCAAGGGTCCGATCGGCGCCGCCCGCGTCGGCTACGCGGGTGGCAAGTACCTGCTGAACCCGTCGGCCACCGAGCTGAAGACTTCCCAGCTGGACCTGGTCGTTGCCGGTACCGCCGGTGCCGTGTTGATGGTGGAATCCGAGGCGCAGCTGCTGTCCGAGGACGTGATGCTCGGCGCGGTGATGTTCGGCCACCAGCAGATGCAGATCGCGATCCGCGCGATCGCCGAGCTGGCCACCGAAGCCGGCAAGCCGTCGTGGGACTGGCGGGCACCGGCGCGCAACGAGTCGCTGGTCGCCGCCGTCAAGGGCGCAGTCGGCAATCAGCTGGCCGCAGCGTTCCAGGTGCGCGACAAGCTGGAGCGTCGCGACGCGATCTCCGCGATCAAGGCCGATGTGCTGGCTGGTCTCAAGGCGCAGGCCGAAGAGAACGGCTGGTCCACCGCCGCGATGGCCACGGAATTCGAGGAACTCGAATACCACACCATGCGCGACAGCGTGCTGAAGACCAAGGTACGCATCGACGGCCGCCAGCTCGACGACGTGCGCGCGATCACCGCCCGCGTCGGGGTACTGCCGCGTACGCATGGTTCCGCGCTGTTCACCCGCGGCGAGACGCAGGCCCTGGTGGTGGTCACGCTGGGCACCACGCGTGACGCGCAGATCATCGACGCACCTGGCGGCGAGTCGAAGGATCCGTTCCTGTTCCACTACAACTTCCCGCCGTTCTCGGTGGGCGAGGCCGGTCGCTTCGGTGCGCCGAAGCGCCGCGAGATCGGCCACGGCCGTCTCGCCAAGCGCGGCGTGCAGGCAGTCAAGCCGGGCATCGAGGAGTTCCCGTATGTGGTGCGCGTGGTCTCGGAAATCACCGAGTCCAACGGCTCCTCGTCGATGGCCTCGGTATGCGGCTCCTCGCTGGCGATGATGGATGCCGGCGTGCCGCTGAAGGCACCGGTGGCCGGCATCGCGATGGGCCTGGTCAAGGAGGGCAGCGACTTCGTCGTGCTGTCCGACATCCTGGGCGACGAGGATCACCTCGGCGACATGGACTTCAAGGTGGCCGGCAGTGCCGACGGCATCTCCGCGCTGCAGATGGACATCAAGATCGACGGCATCACCGAGGAGATCATGAAGGTGGCGCTGGCCCAGGCCAAGCGCGGCCGCCTGCACATCCTCGGCGAGATGGCCAAGGCGATCAGCACCGCGCGCGCCGAGATGAGCGAGTACGCCCCGCGTCTGATCACCATCAAGATCCACCCGGACAAGATCCGCGAAGTGATCGGCAAGGGCGGTGCCACCATCCGCTCGATCACCGAGGAGACCGGCACCACCATCGACATCAGCGACGACGGCACCATCGTCATCGGCTCGGTCAACCGCGAGGCGGGCGAAACGGCCAGGAAGCGCATCGAGCAGATCGTCTCGGACGTCGAGCCGGGCCGCATCTATGAGGGCAGGGTGGCCAAGCTGATGGACTTCGGCGCCTTCGTCACGATCATGCCGGGCAAGGATGGTCTGGTGCACGTCTCGCAGATCTCCGACGAGCGCGTCGAGAAGGTGTCCGACAAGCTGAAGGAAGGCGACATCGTCAAGGTCAAGGTGCTCGAAGTGGACAAGCAGGGTCGCATCCGCCTGTCGATGAAGGCCGTGACCGAGGAAGAGCGCGCCGGCGTCTGAGTTTCCGGGCAAGGCAATTCCGCGAGGCCTGGCTGATGCCGGGCCTCGCGCGTTTGGGCACGGATCATTTTGTGCAACCTGCTTTTGCTAGGATGGATGAACCCTGCAAGAGGATGCACCGATGGCCGACCCGGCGAACGATTTCATCAAGGACTATCAGGCGCTGGCGCAGCAATCCTGGGATGCCTGGACGCGCCAGTTGCAGCCGTCACCCGCAGCCAATCCGTTTGCGCCGTCACCAGCGCCAGCCGCTGGCAACGACACGCTGGAGCGCACGCTGGCCGGGTTGAAGGGGTATTTCGACTGGATGCAGGCGGCCGCCAGCGGCGGCGCGGCCCAGCCGGCCACGGACTGGCATCAGCAACTGCAGCAGATGTTCGGCGGTGCCAGCCAACCATTCACGCAGGCGTTCGGTGGCATCGACAGCGCTGCTGCCGAAGGTTTTGCGCGGCAATGGCAGGCGTGGATGCAGGCGGCTCGACACAGCGGTTTTGCTGACGTGGCGGGGGCACAAGGGCCGACGCCGGCTTTCGGCCTGAACCGTGAGCAGCAGATGCAGCAGCAGGCACTGGCCATCGCCTTGACGACCTCGATACAGGCCATCGCGCGTTACCAGGAGCTGATCCAGCGCGCCAACACGCAAGGCATGCAGCGTCTGCAAGACAAGCTGGCCGAGCCGGGTCGCCAGGTCGATTCGCTGAAAGCGCTGTACGACCTGTGGGTGGATGCCTCCGAAGAGGCCTACGCCGAGATCGCGTTGTCCGACGAGTTCTGCGATGTTTACGGCGAGATGGCCGACACGCAGATGCGCGTGCGCCAGCTGCAGCAGCAGCAGACCGAGCAGATGTGCCAGCAGCTCGGCATGCCGACGCGCAGCGAGGTGTCCAGCCTCGGCGAACGGCTGCAGGCCCTGCGCCGCGAGTTTCGCGCCAGCCATCAATCCGGTGCATCCGCCGACCATGCCGACGAGATCATGGCCCTGCACCGTGAGCTGGCGGCGCTGAAACGCCAGTTGGCCAATGGCCGAACCGCGGCGTCGGCACCGAAGAAGAGCGCGCCCGCGAAATCCGCGGCGGCAGCGAAGAAGGCGCCGGCAAAAGCGACACGCAAACCGACCGCCGCGCCCGTTCCCAGCCCGCGCAAGCGCAAGTAAAGGAGACTCGCCATGCAAACGCCATTGCGCATCGACCCGGCCAGGGCGCTGGCCGACATCGCTACCTTCCAGCGCAAGCTGGCCGCCGGCATGGGCAACCTGCGCAACGTGCGCGAGCCCGAATACGCCAACACGCCGCGCGAACTGGTCTACAGCGAGGACAAGCTGAAGGTCTGGCATTTCACCGGCCACGGTAAGCCCACCGCGAAGACCCCGCTGCTGATCGTCTACGCGCTGGTCAACACGGTGTGGATGACCGACCTGCAGGCTGACCGTTCGATGGTGCGCAACCTGCTGGAGCAGGGCGAGGACGTCTACCTGATCGACTGGGGCTATCCGGACGGCGCCGACCGCTGGCTGACCCTGGACGACTACATCAACGGCTACCTCGACCGCTGCGTCGACGCGGTGCGCGCGCGGCACGACCTGGATGCGATCAGCCTGCTCGGCATCTGCCAGGGCGGCGCGTTCTCACTGTGCTACACCGCGCTGCACCCGGACAAGGTGAAGAACCTGATCACCATGGTCACCCCAGTGGATTTCCACACCCCGGACAACATGCTGTCGGGCTGGTGCCGCCGCATGGACGTGGACCTGTTCGTCGACACCATGGGCAACATCCCGGCCGGGTTGATGAACTATGTCTACCTCACGCTGAAGCCGCTGCGGCTGAACCAGCAGAAGTACATCGACATGGTCGATATCCTCGACAAACCTGCCGAGCTGGAGAACTTCCTGCGCATGGAGCGCTGGATCTTCGATTCGCCGGACCAGGCCGGCGAGGCGTTCCGCGAGTTCATCAAGGATTTCTACCAGGGCAACAAGCTGGTCGAGGGCACGCTTCAGATCGGTGGTCAGAACGTGGATCTGGGCATGATCACCCAGCCAGTATTGAACATCTTCGCCGAGCAGGACCACCTGGTGCCGCCGGACGCCTCGCGTGCGCTGGGCAAGCACGTCGGCACCACCGACTACACCCAGCTCGCGTTCAAGGGCGGCCACATCGGCATCTACGTGTCCGGTCGCGCCCAGCGCGAAGTGCCGCCGGCAATCCACCAGTGGTTGCGCCAGCGCGACTGAAGCGTCGCCGCGCCTGCCGTGTGAAATACGCACGCAGCAGGCGATAATGGACGGATGAGCGCATCCACCGACACCCACGATTCCATCCGCGCCGTGCAGTGGCGGGGCGATCACCTGCGCCTGCTCGACCAGCGCCTGCTGCCCGGCGAGGAGCGCTGGATCGACTGCCGCGACGCCGCGCAGGTCACCCAGGCGATCCGCGATCTGGCGGTGCGCGGCGCACCGGCGATCGGCATTGCCGCCGCGTGGGGCGTGGCGATGGCGGCGCAGCAGGGCGTGCCGCTGGAACCGGTGCTGGCCACGCTGCGCGCGGCGCGACCCACCGCGGTGAACCTGATGTGGGCGCTGGACCGGATGAAACGGCGCATCGCGACCGGCGCTGATGCCGACGTGCTGCGGCGCGAGGCGCAGGCGATCCAGGATGAAGACCTGGCCGCGAACCGGCGGATGGGCGAGTCGGGCGCCAGCCTGATTGCCGCCGGTTCGGGCGTGCTGACCCACTGCAACACCGGCTCGCTGGCCACCGCCGGCTACGGCACCGCGCTGGGCGTGATCCGCGCCGGCGTGGCGGCGGGCCGGATCGCGCGGGTCTACGCCGGCGAAACGCGGCCGTGGCAGCAGGGTGCGCGGCTGACCATGTGGGAGCTGGTGCGCGACGGCATCCCGGCACGGCTGATCGCCGATTCCGCCGCCGCGCACCTGATGAAATCCGGCGCGGTGCAGTGGGTGATCGTGGGCGCCGACCGGATCGCCGCGAACGGCGATACCGCGAACAAGATCGGCACCTATCAGCTGGCGATCGCGGCGAAGTACCACGGCGTGAAATTCATGGTGGTGGCACCGTCCTCCACCGTCGACATGGCCACCGGCAGCGGCGAGGAAATCGAGATCGAGTTGCGTGACCCGGCCGAGCTGCTCGGTATCGCCGGTCGTCGCGTCGTGGTCGAGGGTGCGCAGGCCTGGAACCCGGTGTTCGACGTGACGCCGGCGGAGCTGATCGACGCGATCGTGACCGAGCGCGGCGTGATCGAGCGGCCGAGCAGCCTGGCGATGCAGGCCATGTTCGGATGATGAAACTCCCGCGCGAGATCGCGCTGTTCGCCGTCGGCGGCGTGCTGGGCTTGCTGGTCGACGCCGGGATCGTGCAGGCGCTGGTTGGCTGGGCCGCCTGGAATCCCTACCTTGCCCGCGTGCTGTCGTTCCTGGTCGCGGCAACGGTGACCTGGTGGTGGAACCGCCGGTACACCTTTGCCGCACGCAGCAGCAACCGCGCGGCACATGCCGAATGGTTGCACTGGCTGGGGCTGATGAGTCTCGGCGCAGTGGTCAATTACGGGGTTTACGCCCTGCTGCTGGTGGGCTTCCCGCTGCTGCAGCGCTGGCCGGCACCGGCCGCCGCCGCCGGTTCCGCCGTGGCCGCACTGATCAATTTTTCGACAGCGCGCGGGATGCTTTTCAAGTCCACCGAAACATTGTCTTAAGTCATTGATTCATATTGGTTAAATACTGTAGTTTTGACACCATTCGTGCTACACTCCACAGGTTGATTTCGGGTCGCTTGCGCATGCGCTTGAGGCGCGGTGCCAGCGTCCTTTTTTCGTTATCAGGGAAGCCGATTGATGGCAGAGCTCGCCAAAGAAGTGATACGCGTCAACATTGAAGACGAGATGCGCCAGAGCTATCTCGACTACGCCATGAGCGTGATCGTGGGCCGCGCACTTCCGGATGTCCGCGACGGTCTGAAACCCGTGCATCGCCGCGTGCTGTTCGCGATGAACGAGCTGGGCAACGTATACAACAAACCGTACAAGAAGTCGGCCCGCGTGGTCGGTGACGTCATCGGTAAGTACCATCCGCACGGCGACCAGTCGGTGTATGACGCGATCGTACGCCTGGCGCAGCCGTTCTCGCTGCGCTACATGCTGGTCGACGGCCAGGGCAACTTCGGCTCGGTCGACGGCGACAGCGCCGCGGCGATGCGTTACACCGAGGTGCGCATGTCGCGGCTCAGCCACGAGCTGCTGGCCGACATCGACAAGGAAACCGTCGACTTCGGTCCGAACTACGACGAGAGCGAGCACGAACCGCTGGTGCTGCCCACGCGCGTGCCGAACCTGCTGGTTAACGGCTCGGCCGGCATCGCGGTGGGCATGGCCACCAACATCCCGCCGCACAACCTCAACGAGGTGATCGCCGCGACGATCGCGCTGATCGACGAACCTGCGCTCTCGATCGACGACCTGATGCACTACATCCCCGGCCCGGATTTTCCGACCCACGGCATCATCAACGGTTCCTCCGGCATCATCGAGGCCTACCGCACCGGTCGCGGTCGCATCCTGGTGCGCGCGAAGGCCGAGATCGAGACCGAGTCGAACGGCCGCGAGACGATCATCGTCCATGAGCTGCCGTATCAGGTGAACAAGGCCCGGCTGATCGAGAAGATCGCCGAGCTGGTCAAGGAGAAGAAGCTCGAAGGCATCAGCGAGCTGCGCGACGAGTCCGACAAGGACGGCATGCGTGTCGTCATCGAAATCCGCAAGGATGCGATGGGCGATGTGGTGCTGAACAACCTGTTCCAGCAGACCCAGCTGCAGGTCACCTTCGGCATCAACATGGTGGCCTTGCTGGACGGCCAGCCGAAGCTGCTCAATCTCAAGGACATCCTCGAGGCGTTCATCCGCCATCGGCGCGAGGTGGTCACCCGTCGCACCATCTTCGACCTGCGCAAGGCGCGTGCCCGCGCGCACATCCTCGAAGGCCTCACCGTCGCGCTGGCCAACATCGACGAAATGATCGAGCTGATCAAGACCTCGTCGTCGCCGGCCGAAGCGCGCGAGCGCATGGTGGTGCGGCGCTGGGAAGCGGGCCTGGTGCGGACCCTGTTGTCCGCCAGCGGCGCCGGTGCCTCGCGACCGGAGGACATGGATCCGCGCGATGGCCTGAAGACCGACGGCTACCAGCTGTCCGAGGCGCAGGCACTGGAAATCCTGGCGATGCGCCTGCACCGCCTCACCGGGCTGGAGCAGGAAAAGCTTTCCGACGAATACCGCCAGATCCTGGAAACCATTCGCGGCCTGATCGAGATCCTGGAGAGTCCAGACCGCCTGCTGCAGGTGATCCGCGAGGAACTGGAGGCGATCAAGGCCGAGTTCGGCGATGCGCGCCGTACCGAGATCCAGCACTCGCAGGAGGACCTCAACGTCCTCGATCTGATCACGCCGGAAGACGTCGTGGTCACGCTGTCGCATACCGGCTACGTCAAGCGCCAGCCGGCCAGCGCGTACCGCGCGCAGCGGCGCGGCGGCAGGGGCCGTTCGGCTTCCGCGTTGAAGGACGAGGACGTCGTCGAGCAGCTGTGGGTGGTCAACACGCACGACACCCTGCTCACCTTCACCAGCACCGGTCGCGTCTACTGGCTCAAGGTTTACCAGATGCCGGAGGCCGGTTCCGGCGCGCGCGGCAAGCCGATCATTAACCTGCTGCCGCTGGGCGAGGGCGAGAAGGTGCAGGCGGTGCTGCCGGTGCGCGAATACGGCGATGACCGCTACGTGTTCTTCGCGACCAAGCACGGTACGGTCAAGAAGACTCCGCTGACCGAGTTTGCCTACCAGCTGCAGAAGGGCAAGCAGGCGATCAAGCTCGACGAGGGCGACGCGCTGGTCAACGTGGAACTCACCGACGGCAACAGCGACATCCTGCTGTTCGCCTCCAACGGCAAGGTCAACCGCTTCGACGAGAACACCGTGCGTTCGATGGGCCGCACCGCCACCGGCGTACGTGGCATGCGGCTGGCGGACGGAGCCGAGGTGGTCTCGCTGATCGTGGCGGCGCAGGGCGACATCCTGACCGCGACGGCGCGGGGTTACGGCAAGCGTACCCGGCTCGATGAGTTCCCGAAGAAGGGCCGCGGTACCCAGGGCGTGATCGGCATCCAGTGTTCCGAGCGCAACGGCGCGCTGGTCGCCGCGGTACAGGTCAGCGAGGCGCATGAGCTGATGCTGATTTCCGACCAGGGCACGCTGGTGCGCACCCGCGTGGCGGAAGTCTCGCAGCTGGGCCGCAATACCCAGGGCGTCACCCTGATCCGCCTGCCGGCAGATGAAACGCTGGTCAGCGTGATGCGGCTGGAAGCGGACGAGGACAACGGCGAGGATGCTGCATCCGCCGCGGCACCGGAACCGACCGACGACGACGGCTCTCCGACGGAATCCGCCGAGTAAGGCTGGCGACGAATCGAAAAACCCCGGCCATGCCGGGGTTTTTCTTTCAGTGGCTGATAGCGGCCAGCATCGCCTCGGCACTGGAAACGCGCAGTTCGCCCGGCGCCTCCACCTGCAACAGGCGCACTACGCCGTCCTCCGCATACAGCGCGAAGCGGCGTGCGCGCAGGCCCATGCCGAAGGCGCTGCCGTCCAGTTCCAGGCCCAACGCGCGGGTGAAGTTGGCGTTGCCGTCGGCGAGCATCAGCAGGCCCGGGGGAACCTGCTGGGCGCGGGCCCAGGCCTGCATCACGTAGGCGTCGTTGACTGCCAGGCACATCACCTTCACCCCGGTTTCCTGGAAGTCGGCGTAGCGTTGTGCGTAGCCGGGGAGGTGCCGGCTGGAACAGGTCGGCGTGAAGGCGCCAGGGACGGCGAACAGCACCACGCGGCTTCCGGCAAACAGTTCGCCGGTGCGGCAGGGGCGGATCTCCTCGCCGACCACCGACAGCTCGATATCCGGCAGCGACTGGCCGATCTGGATGGTCATGGTGCGGGCTTCCTTCGTTGGCAACCACGCCATGCTAGCGCCGCGGGACGAAGCTTGTCGCCTTGAATCGGGAACCCTGCAAACCCACTTCCTGAGCAGGCGGCATCGAGCCGCAGACCTTTATCGACGAGGAGATACGAACATGAATCTGAGTCGCAATTTTTCGTGGAATCCGGCCGGCACGGCCAACATCGGCGACATCCGCGAGGCGTTCGATCGCCTGCTGGGCAACCCGGCCGAGGCGGACCAGTCCAACGTGGTGACCAGCCAATGGGCACCGCGCGTGGACATCAAGGAAGAGGACAAGCGTTTCGTGATCTACGCTGACATTCCTGGCGTGGACCCGGAGAAAATCGAGGTGAGCATGGAGAAGGGCATCCTCACCATCAAGGGCGAACGCACCGTGGAGAACCGCGAGCAGAACGGCAAGTTCACCCGGCTGGAGCGTTCGCACGGCGTGTTCTATCGGCGCTTCGCGCTGCCCGACAGTGCCGATGCCGACGGCGTCACCGCGCATGGCAGGCATGGCGTGCTGGAAATCGTCATTCCGAAGAAGGCGGAGACCACGCCACGCCGCATCACCATCAATACCGGCAGCTGAAACATTTCCGCGAGCATTGCGCGGACGACCTGCCGCAGACCATGATCCGCGGCAGGTCGTTGCGTGTGGAAGAGATCGAACCGGCGGGAGCGGTGCGTGGAATTCAAAGACTATTACGACATTCTGGGCGTGAAGCCCGAGGCGAGCGAGGCCGAGATCAAGGCCGCGTATCGCAAGCTGGCGCGCAAATACCATCCGGACAAGAACAAGGAGGCCGGCGCCGAGGAGAAATTCAAGGCGGTCAATGAGGCCAACGAAGTGCTCAAGGACACCGAGAAGCGGCGTTCCTATGACCAGCTGCGTGCCGGCGGCTACCGGCAGGGCGAGCAGTTCCGGCCGCCGCCGGGCTGGCAGGGGCAGCAGGGTTTCGGTGGCGGCGACAGCGACTTCAGCGATTTCTTCGAGAGCCTGTTCGGTCGCGGTGCCGCCGGCAGCCATCATGGCCAGCCGCGGTCGCGTCGCGGCCGCGACGTGCAGGCATCGGTGCAGATCGACCTGCAGACCGCGTTCGACGGTGGCCGCACGCGGCTGGCCATGCAGGATCAGGCAGGTGGCGAGCGCGTGCTGGAGGTGAAGATTCCGGCGGGCATCCAGCCGGGCCAGGTGATCCGCCTGTCCGGCCAGGGGCATCCCGGCACGGCCGGCGGGCCGAATGGCGACCTGCTGCTGGAGGTGGGTATCCGCGACGATGCGCGTTTCCGGCTGGACGGCCGCAATGTGGTGCACGTGTTGCCGATCGCACCGTGGGAAGCCGCGCTGGGTGCCACCGTGCCGGTACCGACGCTGGCCGGTACGGTCGACCTGCGCATCCCGGCGGGCTCGCAATCGGGGCGCAAACTGCGCCTGAAGGGGCGTGGCATGCCGGGCGCGAATCCGGGCGATCAACTGGTGGAGTTGTCGATCCGTGCGCCAGCGGCGGAGAGCGATAAACAGCGCGCGGCGTACGAAGCGCTGCACGAGGCATTCGCGAACTTCGATCCGCGCCACTGAGCTGCGGGCGGCATAAACGAAAACGGCGCCTGCGGGCGCCGTTTTTCACGAAGCGTGGTGGGGATCAGCCCGGCAGGAATTCCTGCAGCGCCTTGAGCAGCTCCTCTTCCTTGATCGGCTTGGTCACGTAGGCCTTGGCGCCTTGGCGCATACCCCAGACGCGGTCGGTCTCCTGGTCCTTGGTGGTCACCAGGATGATCGGAATGTGCGCGGTCTCGGCGTTCTTGCTGATCGTGCGGGTGGCCTGGAAGCCGTTGAGATTGGGCATGACCACGTCCATCAGGATCAGGTCGGGCTTCTCCGCCTTGGCCACTTCCACGCCCGCGGCGCCGTCTTCGGCCGAGAGGGTCTCATGCCCGAGTTTTTCGACGATCCGCTTGATGCCAAGCAGCTGCGACGGGGAGTCGTCGACGATCAGGATGCGTGCCATAAGGTGATAATTCCCTGCGAGTTTCGTTGATTCTAAGCCGTGGTGGTGCGACTTCCAAGCGCGGTTTCGTCACACCGCGCCGTCGACGCGCACCAGGGTGCGTCCAAACGACTCGCCCGCGAGCATGTGCGCAAACACCTTGGGCAGCTCCTCGAGGCTGGTCTCACGGGTGACGATGCGATCCAGGTGCCGCGGCTTCCAGTCGCCGGCAAGGTGCTGCCAGATCCGGTCGCGCAGATGGCGGGCGGTGCCGGCCGAGGCGATCCCGAGCAGGCTCACGCCGCGGATGATGAACGGCATCACCGTGCTGTCGATGGCGATGCCGCCGGCGTTGCCGCAGATCGCCACGTTGCCGTACGGCGCGATCAGCGGCAACAGTCCACCGAGCATGCTGCCGCCGACGTTGTCCAGCGCGCCGCCGAAGCGGGCGGAGTCCATCGGCTTGCCGCTGAAGGCGAGCTGGTGGCGGTCGATGCATTCGCTGGCGCCGAGGCCGCGCAGGAAGTCGAAGTGGTCGGCCTTGCCGCTGATCGCGTGCACCTCGTAACCGGCGCGGCTGAAGATGTCGATCGCCAGCATGCCGACGCCACCGCTGGCGCCGGTCACCGCGATCGGACCCAGCGTCGGCGATTGCCGGTTGTCCTGCATGCGCAGCAGGGCCAGTGCCGCGGTGAAGCCGGCGGTGCCGATGATCATGCTTTCGCGCAGGCTCAAGCCGACCGGCAGCGGGATCGTCCAGCGTGCGTCGAGGCGCGCGTATTCGCCGTAGCCGCCGTCGCGCGTCTCGGACAGCCCGCTGCCGGTGCACAGCACGGCGTCGCCTTCCCTGAACGCCGGATCGGTCGAGGCGACCACGTGGCCCGCCACGTCGATGCCGCCGTTGAGCGGGTACTGGCGCAGGATGCGGCCCTTGCCGGTGCCGGCCAGCGCATCCTTGTAGTTGACCGAAGAATACGCGACCTTGACCAGCACTTCGCCGGACGACAGCGCGCTGGTGTCCATGGTGTCGATGTCGGCGCGGTAGCCGGCATCGTCGTTGTGGATGCGGAAAGCACGGAAACGGGGCATCTCGACCTCCTGCAGAATCAGGCGTGGACGCTGCGGGAGGAAATCCACTTGGGCGTGTAGCTGCCTTCGTAGTCCCGCATCCAGTCGAACAACGCGGCGATGTCGTCGCCGAACCATATGCTGTCGCGCTGCGCCGCCTTCACGAAGGATTCGTCGACCATGTGCGCCATCAGCGTGCGCAGGTCGCGGTAGTAGCCGCGCACGTCGAGGAAGGCGCAGGGGTAGCGGTGCAGGCCGAGCTGGGCCCAGGTCAGCATTTCGAACATCTCGTCCATGGTGCCGAAGCCGCCGGGCAGGGCGACGAAGGCGTCGGACAGTTCGTACATGCGCGTCTTGCGCTGGTGCATGGTTTCGACCACCACCAGTTCAGTCAGGCCAGGGTGGGCCACTTCCAGTTCCACCAGCTGGCGCGGAATCACGCCAACCACCCTGCCGCCACCGGCCAGCACCGCGTCGGCCACCACGCCCATCAGGCCGACGTTGCCGCCACCGTAGACCAGCGCGATGCCGCGCCGGGCCATCTCGGTGCCAAAGGCGTGGGCCTGTTCGGCGTATTCGGGATGCCGGCCGCTGTTGGAGCCGCAGTAGACACAGATGGCGGTGGGTTGGGGCATGCGTGTTCCGTTGAAACGCGTTTTCGTAGGAGCCCGCTTGCGGACGATGCTTTGAAAGCCGAGATTCGGGATGGCAAAAACATCGCCCGCAGGCGGGCTCCTACGGGAGACGAAACGGCCCGCTCAGGTTGTCAGGAGCGGGCCGAGGCTCTGGATCCCGGATTGACGCCCATCCATGGGCTGTCCGGGATGAGCCCATCATGGCCTCAGTTGCCCTTGTGGATGGCGCGCTTGTCGACCGACAGCGCGGCCTCGTGCACGGCCTCGGACAGGGTCGGATGCGCGTGGACGATGCGGGCCAGATCTTCGGACGAACCCTTGAACTCCATCGCCACCACGCACTCGGCGATCAGCTCGGATACGCCCGGGCCGACCATGTGCACGCCGAGGATGCGGTCGGTCTCCGCGTGGGCGAGCATCTTCACCTGGCCCACCGCCTCGTTCATCGCCACGGCGCGGCCGATGGCGGCGAACGGGAAGGTGCCGACCTTGTACGGCACGCCGGCGTCCTTCAGCTCCTTCTCGGTCTTGCCGGCCCAGGCCACTTCCGGCTCGGTGTAGATCACGGACGGGATGGTGTCGTAGTTGACGTGGCCCGCCTTGCCGGCGATCCACTCGGCCACCGCCACGCCTTCCTCGGAACCCTTGTGCGCCAGCATCGGGCCGCGCACGGCGTCGCCGATCGCCCACACGCCGTCCACGCCGGTATGGCAGTGCTCGTCGACCAGGATGCGGCCGCGCTCGTCCACCTTCACGCCGGTGTCGTCGGCCAGCAGGTCCTTGGTGTAGGCGCGGCGGCCCACGGCCACCAGCAGCTTGTCGACCACGAGCTTCTGCTCGCCGTTCTTGTCGGTGTAGGTGAGGTGCACGCCGTCCTTCTTCACCTCGGCCTTGTTGAGCTTGGCGTCGAGCTTGATGTCCAGGCCCTGCTTGGCGAACTCCTTCGCGGCAATCTTGGCGATGTCGGCATCGGCCACCGAGAGGAAGTCGGGCAGTGCTTCGATGATCGTAACTTCCGCGCCCATGCGGCGCCACACGCTGCCCAGCTCCAGGCCGATCACGCCGGCGCCGATCACGCCCAGGCGCTTCGGTACCTCGGTGAAGTCCAGCGCGCCGGCGTTGTCGACGATCGCCTTGCCGTCGAACTTGGCGAACGGCAGTTCGATCGGGATGGAGCCCGAAGCGAGGATCACGTTGGTGGCGCTGATCGTCTGCTTGCTGCCGTCGGCGGCGGTGACCTCGACCGAGTTGCCCTTCAGCAGCTTGCCGGTGCCGAAGAACGGCGTGACCTTGTTCGCCTTGAACAGCTGGCCGATGCCGCCGGTGAACTGCTTGACGATCTTGTCCTTGCGGCCGATGAAGGTGGCCATGTCGACCTTCGGATTGTCGACGCTGATGCCGTGCGCCGGCAGATTGTGCGCGATGTTCCAGTACTGGCGCGAGGAATCCAGCAGCGCCTTGGACGGGATGCAGCCCACGTTGAGGCAGGTGCCCCCCAGCGCCGCCTTGCCGTCCTTGCCGGTGAACGCGTCGATGCAAGCCGTCTTCAGGCCCAGCTGCGCGGCGCGGATCGCCGCCACATAGCCGGCCGGACCGGCGCCGATGACGATGACATCGTATTTTTCGCTCATTTCATTCGCTCACACGGGATTCGGGATTGGGGATTCGGGATTCGCAAGGGCAAAGGCGTGCGGCGCTGCGGTAAGTCCCGAATGTCATGCGGGATTCGGTGGGGAAGAGATTCGAAAGGGCGTCAAATGCGCGCGCTTTTCCGAATCCCGAATCCCCAATCCCGGGCCTCGTCAGAGGCCCAGCAACATCCTTTGCGGATTCTCCAGCTGGTTCTTGATGTCGACCAGGAACAGCACCGCGTCCTTGCCGTCGATGATGCGGTGGTCGTAGCTGATCGCGATGTACATCATCGGCGCGGCGATGATCTGGCCGTTCTCGACGATGGCGCGCTCCTTGATCGTGTGCATGCCGAGGATGGCGCTCTGCGGCGGGTTGACGATCGGGGTGGAGAACAGCGAGCCGAACGTGCCGCCGTTGGTGATGGTGAACGTGCCGCCCTGCAGGTCGTCCAGGGTGAGCTTGTTGTTGCGCGCCTTGGTGGCGTAGTCGGCAATGGCCTGCTCGACGTCGGCGAAGCTCATGTCCTGCACGTCGCGCAGCACCGGCGTGACCAGGCCCTTGTCGGTGGACACGGCGATCGAGATGTCCTGGTAGCCGTGGTAGATCACGTCGTTGCCGTCGACCGAGGCGTTGACGTAGGGGTAGCGCTTCAGCGCCTCGGCGGCGGCCTTGACGAAGAAGCTCATGAAGCCGAGCTTGATGCCGTGTTCCTTCTGGAACGCGTCGCCGAGGGCTTTGCGCATCTTCATCACTTCGGCCAGGTTCACCTCGTTGAACGAGGTGAGCATGGCGATCGAGTTCTTCGACTGCATCAGGCGCTCGGCGATGCGCGCGCGCATGCGGGTCATCGGCACGCGCTCTTCCGGGCGTGCGCCGGGGGTCGGCTTCGCGGCCGGTGCGGCGGCGGGAGCCGCGGCAGGGCGTGAACCGGCGTTGACCACGTCTTCCTTGATGATGCGGCCGTCGCGGCCGGTGCCGGCGATGGCGGAGGTGTCGACCTTGTTCTCGCTGGCGACGCGTTGCGCGGCAGGCGAAAGCGCGGCGGCGGCCTTCGGCACGACCGGGGCGGGAGCCGCCGCGGCCGGGGCGGGAGCGGCGGCAGCCGGTGCCGGTGCCGGCACGGCGGCCACGGCGCCTTCCTCGATGATCGCGATGATCTGCCCGCTGTTCACCGTGTCGCCGACCTGGTGGCGGATTTCCTTCAGCACGCCGTCGACCGGCGAAGGCACCTCCAGCACCACCTTGTCGGTTTCGAGGTCGATCAGGTTCTCGTCGCGCTTCACCGCGTCGCCGGCCTGCTTGTGCCAGCTGGCGATGGTGGCGTCGGAGACGGACTCGGGCAGGACGGGGACTTTGAGTTCGATGGACATGGGAATCCTTGAGTTGGTGCGCTTATCCATGATTGCGGAGATCAAGAAGCGGCCATCCTGGCCGCACTGTTCAGGGAAGCTGCTTTATTCCGCGGCGTGGTCGGTACCCACCGAGGCGGCCAGCGCCTGCTCGACGAGCGCCGCCTGTTCCGCAACGTGGGTGTTGTGGTGGCCGGCGGCGGGTGCCGGCGAGCGCGCACGCCCCGCATAGGAGAGACTGTGCTTGCTGCCGATGCAGGCCTGCAGGTGGTGGCGGATCTGGAACCAGGCGCCCTGGTTCATCGGTTCCTCCTGGCACCAGATCACTTCCTTGGCGGAAGGATATTTGTCCAGTTCTGCCGTCACTTCCTCGCGCGGGAACGGGTACAGCTGCTCGACGCGCGCGATCGCCACGTCGGCCAGCCCGCGCTTCTCCGCTTCCTCCAGCAGGTCGTAGTAGACCCTGCCGGAACACAGCACCACGCGCTTGACCTTCTTCGCAGCCAGCTCGCGATGCTCGCCGATCACCAGCTGGAAGTTGCCGTTGGCCAGCTCGTCCAGCGTGGACACCGCCAGCTTGTAGCGCAGCAGCGACTTCGGCGTCATCACGATCAGCGGCTTGCGCGCGGCACGCAGCATCTGCCGGCGGATCATGTGGAAATTCTGCGCCGGCGTGGTCGGCACGCAGACCTGCATGTTGTCCATCGCGCACAGCTGCAGGAAGCGCTCCAGACGCGCGGAGGAATGCTCCGGGCCCTGGCCTTCGTAGCCGTGCGGCAGCAGCAGCACCAGGCCGCACAGGCGGTTCCACTTCGCCTCGCCGGAGCTGATGAACTGGTCGATCACCACCTGCGCGCCGTTGGCGAAGTCGCCGTACTGGGCTTCCCAGATGTTGAGCGTGTCGGGGTCGGTGGTGGAGTGGCCGTACTCGAACGCCATCACCGCTTCCTCGCTGAGCAGCGAGTCGATCACCTCGACATCGGCGCCCCCGCGCACGGTGGCCAGCGGCATCCAGGTGTGTCCGTCCTTCTGGTCGTGCAGCACCGCATGGCGGTGGAAGAAGGTGCCGCGGCTGGAGTCCTGGCCGACCAGGCGCATGTCGTGGCCGGCATCGACCAGGGTGGCATAGGCCAGGTTCTCGGCGAAGCCCCAGTCGGCCGGCAGCTCGCCCGCGGCCATCTTGCGGCGGTCGTCGTAGATCTTCGCCACGCGGGCCTGCAGGGTGAGGTCCGCCGGCACGGCGAGGATCTTGCCGGCCAGCTCCAGCAGCTTCGGCTTCGGCACCGTGGTGTCGGCCGGCATCGACAGCTTGCCACCGAGGAAGCGGGCCCAGTCGACGTGGCCGTCGCGCACCGGCGCGGTGTCCAGCTCGGTCATCGGCGCGCCGGCTTCCAGCCGCGCGCGATAGGCGTCGAACTGCTTGGCGGCCTCGCCTTCGGCCAGCACGCCTTCCTTCACCAGCTGCTGCTGGTACAGGGCGCGCGCAGTTGGGCGCTTCTTGATGATCTGGTACATCACTGGCTGGGTGGCGGCCGGCTCATCGGCCTCGTTGTGGCCATGGCGGCGGTAGCAGACCAGGTCGATCACCACGTCCTTGCGGAACTGCTTGCGGAACGCGTAGGCAAGCCGGGTCACCAGGATCACCGCTTCCGGATCGTCGCCGTTCACGTGCAGCACCGGCGCATTGACCATCTTGGCCAGGTCGGTGCAGTACATGGTGGAGCGCGCGTCCTGCGGGTTGGAGATGGTGAAGCCGACCTGGTTGTTGATCACGATGTGCAGGCTGCCGCCGATCTTGAAGCCGCGCGCCTGCGACATGTTGAACAGTTCCATGTTCACGCCCTGGCCGGACAGCGCGGCGTCGCCGTGGATCAGCACGGCCATCGACTGCGTGTGCGCGGTATCGCGGCGGCGGGTCTGGCGCGCGTGCACCGAGCCGGTCACCACCGGGTTGACGATTTCCAGGTGCGAGGGATTGAACGCCAGCGCCACGTGCACGCCGCCCTTGGGCGTCTTGACGTCGGCGGAGAAGCCCATGTGGTACTTCACGTCGCCGGAGTGGGCCGGGTCGTCGGGGTGGTCGAAGCGGCCCTCGAACTCGTCGAACAGGGTCTTCGGCGGCTTGCCCAGGATGTTGACCAGCACGTTGAGGCGACCGCGGTGGGCCATGCCGATCACCAGCTCCTTGATGCCGTTGTCGCCGGCGGCGCGCACCACGTCGTCGAGCATCGGGATCAGGCTGTCGCCGCCTTCCAGCGAGAAGCGCTTCTGGCCGACGTACTTGGTGTGCAGGTAGCGCTCCAGGCCCTCGGCGGCGGTGAGGCCGTCCAGCACGCGCTGCTTGCCGGCGTTGTCCAGGCCGCTGCGGCCGGTGGCCTGTTCGAGCCGGCTGTAGATCCAGTTGCGCTGCTCGTGGTTGCTGATGTGCATGAACTCGGCGCCGATCGTGCTGGCGTAGGTCTTCTTCAGCCGATCCAGCAGCTCGCGCAGTTTCAGGCGCTGGCCGCCGCCGGCGTAGTTGCCGGTATCGAATTCGGTGTCGAGGTCGGCGTCGGCGAGGCCGTGGAAGGCGAGGCCGAGGTCCGGCGCGGGCATCTTCTCGGTCAGGCCGAGCGGGTCGAGGTCGGCGGCGAGGTGGCCGCGCGAGCGGTAGGCGGTGAGCAGGCGCAGCACGCCGGCCTGCTTGCGTGCATGCTCGTCGCTCACCGGCGCGGCGGCGACGCCGTTGTGGCGCCGCTTCTGCGCCGCCTCGATGCGCGCGATGGCCGCGGCGTGGGAGACGTCTCCCGCTTCGCGGCCCTTGAAGGAGGCAAAGTAATCGGCCCATTCGGCCGGTACCGACGAGGTGTCGGCCAGCCAGGCGTCATAGAGGGATTCGACGTAATCGGCGTTGCCGCCAGCGAGTTGGGAGGATTCGAAGAACTCGCGAATCAGGTTTGTAGTCACGTCACCACCGGCAGGGAAGGGAGGCTTGCGGCCATCCGTGTGACCTTTGAGGTCACGGCTTCCGTCCGGTTTTCAAGCCCGACCGGTCGCCCATACGGATGGCTGGGGAGAATCCTGACGATTATAGCCTCTGGCTGCTGCGACGCGGCAAGCTGCGGGCTGCCCGGAACGCCTTTTCGGCGGGTATCTCCGACGATGGTCTAAGGCGTGTTTTGTCGCACCCGGCGGTTTCCCGCGATTTGCAGCGTCCGGCACCGTGACACCCGGCTGAACGACCGCTCGACCGGCCCGGCTAAAGGCCCAGCGCCTGCAACTCGCTGGCCCGTTCGGCGCGCTCCCACAGCTCGTCGAAGTGCTGCTGCAGCGGCGCCTGGCTGGCGCGGTCGCGGCGGGCGGCGCGGCCTTGCGCGCGGTCTGCCTCGGGCAGGAACAGGTAGCCGCCGGCGTCGTTGAGCAGGCAGGCCGAGATGCAGGCGAGGTCGGCTTCCTCCACCGGTGTGCGGACCTGGATCGCGCTGGGCAGGCGCTGCGCCAGCGCGACCAGCCGGTGGTCGTTGCGCAGGGCGACGGCCGGATCGTGCAGCAGGATACGGATCCGCGCGCCACGGCCGGAAGTCGCGATGCGGCGCAGCTCGGCCAGTTCTTCCGCGCAGGCATAGCTGTCGTTGCCGAGCAGCGGCAGGTGGATGGACAGCTGGTGGCGTGCGTCGGCCAGCAGCTGCAGGCGGGCGGCGGCGGTCTCGCTGCGCGTGCCGGCCGGCAGCGCGTCGATGTCGCGTGGCGACGCGGCTTCCTCCGCCGCTGCGGACAGCGACAGGCGCATCGCCCGGTGCATCAGCCCGGCGTCCTCGAACTCCTCGCCGTACGCGACGAAACCCTCGCGCTGGTAGAAACCGAGCGCGCTGACCTGGGCGTCCAGCGCCACTTCCGGCCAGCCCTGCGCGCGGGCGCGGGCCACCAGCTCACGCAGCAGCACCACGCCGACGCCGCGCCCGCGCCATTCCCGCAGCACGGCCATGCGGCCGATCTTGTGCGCCGGGGTGAGCCGGCCACAGCCGATCGGCTGGCCGGCCTCGTCGCGGGCCAGCACGTGCCAGCAATCCGCGTCCAGTCCGTCGCGCTCGCGCTGTTCGGACACACCCTGTTCGCGGATGAACACCACCTCGCGCAGGTCGAGCAGGGCGCTGCGCTGCTCGGCGCGCGACCAGTCGGCGATCTCGACGTGGAAGTCCTGCAGTTTCATCGGCGGCGGTGTTTGCGCGGCAGCAGCTGGCCATCGTTGACCAGGGCCAGCAGCAGGGCGCATTCGACGGCCTCGGGCTTGCGCTCGACGCGGAGCGTGCGCTGTTCGCACAGCTGCTGCGCCAGCGCCGGCGTGGCCGAATAGGCCTGGCCGTTGGCGTACAGCGTGCAGCCGGACTTGCCGCGACTCCATGCCAGCCGCGACCACGGATGGCGCAGCAGCTGCGCGCCGGCATCGAGCTGCCTGGCCAGCGCGGCCTCGCTCAGCGGCTTGTCCGGTGCAGCGGGTGCCTGTGCGCTGCGGTAGCGGGTGATGAAGCGGCCGAACCAGTCGCGCAGCAGGTCGTCGCGCAGGGCGGCGGCAAACGGCAGCGCATCCTTCAGGCGTTCGATCGCGGCGCGGTCGATTTCGCCGCCCGCGGTGGCCGGTTTCAGGTCCGGGTCGGCGTAGCGCAGCTGCTCCGGCAGGTGTTCGGCGATGTAGTCGGCGAGGTCGCCGGTCAGCTCGGCCTGCGATGGCGCGCGCATGCCGACGGAGAAGGTCATGCACGGGCCGCCGAACGCCACGCCGTCATGCGGCACGCCAGGTGGCAGGTACAGCATGTCGCCCGGGTCCAGCAGCCATTCGTGGGTCGGCTCGAACTGCACCAGCTGCTTCAGCTCCACGTCGGGGCGAAACGCCTTCGGCGCCAGCGGATCGTCGCTGATCGCCCAATGGTGCTGGCCCAGGCCCTGGATCAGGAACACGTCGTACTGGTCGACGTGGGCGCCGACCCCGCCGCCGGGCTCGGCGTAGGACACCATCACGTCGTCCACCCGCCAGCTCGGCAGAAAGCGGAAGTACTCCAGCAGCTGCGCCACGTCCGCGTCCCACTTGTCGACGTCCTGCACCAGCAGGGTCCAGTCGCTGTCGGGAGTCCTGGCGAAATCGGCTTCGTCGAGCGGGCCGGACTTGACCTGCCAGCGGTCGCGCTTCGCGTCGTGCACGATCAGCCGCGCCAGCGCGGTCGGCTCGCAGGCCAGGCCGGCCAGGTCGTCCGGCTGCAGCGGCGGCTGGAAGCCGGGGAGGGCGTGGCGGACCAGCAGCGGGCGCTTCTGCCAGTAGTCGCGCAGGAAACGGGCGGGCGGCATGCCCAGCGGCTGCTTCGCGGAGCCGCGGACTTCGATCGGAAAGGGGGCCGGCTTGGTCATGCGCGCATTGTAGCGGTGACCGCTGCTGGCGACGTCAGTGCAACGCCTTCACCACGTTGCTGAGCCCCAGCCCCAGCACGGCGGTGGCGGCCAGCAGGGTCGCGGCCCGTGCCGGCATGCGCCGGACCAGCAGGGCACCCAGCGGGGCGGCGGCCATGCCGCCAACGATCAGGCCCAGCACGGCCGTGCCATGCGCCGCGCCAAGATGCAGCAGGAAGCTGACGCTGGCGGCGGCGCTGACCACGGACTTGGCCAGGTGCACGGTGCCGATCACCGTGCGCGGCGTGGCGCCGCGGGCGACCAGGGTGGTCACGGTCAGCGCGCTCCAGCCGCCGCCGGCCACGGCATCGGCGAAGCCGGCGACCAGTCCCAACGGGCGAGTGGCGCGCGGCACTGCGTCATCGTGGCCACGGTCGGGCCGGGTTGCCCGCCACAGCAGGAATGCGCCCATGCCCAGCATGTAGATGGTGAGCGCCAGCCGCATCCCGCTGGCCGGGACATGGGTGACCACATAGGCGCCGATCACGGCACCGATGGCGCCGGGAATGGCCAGCGTCCAGAACAGCTGCCGCCGCACGTTGCCGGCCACGAGATGGCTGAGGCCGGAGGCGCCGCAGGTGAAGGTTTCCGCGTAATGCACGCTGGCGCTGGCCACCGCCGGCGGCAGGCCCAGCCCCAGCAGCATCGCCGCGGAGACGACGCCGTAAGCCATGCCCAACGCACCGTCGACCAGCTGGGCGAGTGCGCCCACGGCGGCAAAGGTGAGGAATTCGGACAACGGGGGCATGGGCGGAGGGGCATCCGTGCGCGATACGGAAGTGTAGCAAGTATCGGGAACGGGCTCGTTGCGCGGAAATAAGGCCTCGGCATAAGTACATGCCGACATATCCTTTCCCGAGCCAGCGGTTAAAAAATAATTTGGACGTCGAGAAGTATAGATGTCCAGATGGAGTCAGTGTGAATACCGTCGCCGTGCCAAACCTTCCAGCGCCAAGCCTCGATGCGGACAAGCTTGCCCGGCTGACCCGGGAACTGGAAAGCCTGACTGCCGCCCAGCTGTACTGGATCGCCGCGTGGAGCGCGGCGCAGGCCGAGCAGGTGCAGCGCGGTGGCGGGGTGACTCCCGCGCCGGCGGGGCAGCCGGCCAGTCGGCTGACGATCGTCTACGGCAGCCAGACCGGCAATGCGAAGCGCATCGCCGAGCAGCTGGCCGGCCGTGGCGAGGCGGCCGGCCTGCCGGTGCGGCTGCTGCGCGCCGATGCCTACCCGCAGCGCGAGCTGGCGCAGGAACGCCACCTGCTGCTGGTGATCAGCACCCAGGGCGACGGCGAACCGCCGGACGACGCGCGCGGCCTGTTCGAGTTCATCAGCGGCAAGCGCGCGCCGAAGCTGCCGGCGCTGCAGTTCGCCGTGCTGGGCCTGGGCGATTCGAGCTACCCGCAGTTCTGCACGATCGGCCGCCAGCTCGACGCTCGCCTGGCTGAGCTGGGCGGTAGCCGCCTCGCTTCCTTCGGCGAAGCGGACGTGGAGATCGAGGCGGTCGCCGCGCCGTGGGTGGAGCAGGCGCTGGAGCAGGCACGGGAGCAGCTGCGGCAGGCAGGCGCGCCGGCGCGGGCGACCCCGCTGCACGTGGTGCCGAGCCGCAGCACCTGGTCGCGCGAACAGCCGTTCGCCGCCACCGTGCTGGCCAACCAGCGCATCGTGGCGCGCGACAGCGCGCGTGACGTGCGCCATGTCGAGCTGTCGCTGGAAGGCTCCGGCCTGCACTACCAGCCGGGCGATGCGCTGGGCGTGTGGCCGCACAATCCGCCGGCGCTGGTCGAGCAATGGCTGGAAGTCCTGCAGCTGGATGGCGCGCAGCCGGTGACCCACCAGCAGCGCACGTTGCCGCTGCGGCAGTGGCTGGGCCGCGAGCGCGAGATCACCCGGCTGCACCGCGGCTTCATCAGTGCGCTGGCGACCGCCGGCGGCCACGACGAACTGGCCAGGCTGCTGCAGCCGGAGCAGTCGGCGCAGTTCGCGGCGGTGCTGGCCGACGAGCAGCCGATCGACCTGCTGCGCCGCTACCCGGCGCCATGGCAAGCCGAGGCGCTGCTGGCAACGCTGCGGCCACTGGCGCCGCGGCTGTACTCGATCGCCTCCAGCACCAAGGAGGTGGGCGAGGAGGTGCACCTGACCGTGGCCGTGGTGGATTACGAAGCGCACGGCAGCACGCACTGGGGCGCCGCCTCCTCACTACTCGCCGCGACCGGCGAGGACGGCACCCTGCCGGTATTCATCGAGTCGAACGAGCGCTTCCGCCTGCCGACCGACGGCTCGCGCGACATCATCATGATCGGGCCGGGTACCGGCGTGGCGCCGTTCCGCGCGTTCGTGCAGGAGCGGCGCGAAAGCGGTGCCACCGGCCGCAACTGGCTGTTCTTCGGCAACCGCCACTTCGCCAGCGACTTCCTCTACCAGCTGGAGTGGCAACAGGCGTTGAAGGACGGCTCGCTGCATCGGCTCGACCTGGCGTTCTCGCGGGATCCCGCTTTTTCTGAAAGTCCGCACAAGGAAGTGCGGGGTGTTGCGGTGGAATCGCATAAAACGTATGTCCAGGATCGCCTGCGCGAGCACGGCGCCGAGCTGCATGCATGGCTGAAGAACGGCGCGCACCTCTATGTCTGCGGCGATGCGAAGCACATGGCCCGCGACGTGCACGCCGCACTGGTCGACGTGATCGTGGCCCACGGCAACCAGTCGCCCGAGGAGGCGAACGCCTGGCTCGGCGAACTTCTGCAACAGGGCCGCTACGCCCGCGATGTTTATTAATATGAGCACGAAACTCTCTCATCTCGAACACATCAAGTCAGCCAGCCGCTACCTGCGCGGCACCATCGCCGAAGGCCTGGCCGACCCGGTCACCGGCGCGATCGGTGACGACGACAACAAGCTGCTGAAATTCCACGGCAGCTACCAGCAGGACGACCGCGACCTGCGCGAGGAGCGCCGCAAGCAGAAACTGGAACCGGCCTACGCCTTCATGCTGCGCGCGCGCCTGCCCAGTGGTGTGGTGACGCCGGCGCAGTGGCTGGTGTTCGACCGCATCGCCCGCGAGCATGCCAGCGGCACGCTGCGCATCACCACACGGCAGACCTTCCAGTGGCACGGCATCATCAAGCACAAGCTGAAGCCGACCATCGCAGCGATCCACGAGGCGCTGGCCACCACCATCGCCGCCTGCGGCGACGTGGTGCGCAACGTGGTGAGCACGGCGAACCCGGTAGAGTCCGCCGCGCATGCCGAGGCGTATGCCTGGGCCACGCGGCTCTCGACCGAACTGGCGCCGAAGACGCGCGCCTATCACGAGATCTGGCTGGACGGCGAGAAGCTGCACGGCGATCCCGTGGCAGAGAGCGAGCCGCTGTACGGCGCCACCTACCTGCCGCGCAAGTTCAAGATCGGCCTGGCGATCCCGCCGCTCAACGACATCGACGTGTTCGCGCAGGATCTGGGCCTGATCGCGATCGTCGAGCAGGGCACGCTGCGCGGCTTCAACATTGCCGTCGGCGGCGGCATGGGCGCCACCCATGGCGACGCCAGCACCTACCCGCGGCTGGCCAACGTGATCGGCTTCGCCACGCCGGAACAATTGTTCGGCGTGGCCGAGGCGGTGATCGGCATCCAGCGCGACTGGGGCGACCGCGCCGAACGCCAGCATGCGCGGCTGAAATACACGCTCGACCGGCACGGCCTGGACGCATTCAAGGCCGAGCTGGAGGCGCGCCTGGGCTACGTGCTGGCCGCGCCGCGCGCGTACCGCTTCGAACACAACGGCGACCGCTACGGCTGGGTCGAGGGCCACGACGGCCGCTGGCATCTCACCCTGCACATCGAATCAGGCCGGCTCGCGGACACGGGCGAGCGGCGCTGGCTCAGCGGCCTGCGCGAGCTGGCGAAGATGCATGCCGGCGATTTCCGCCTGACCTGCAACCAGAACGTGATCGTGGCGAACGTCGCCGCGGCCGAGCGCGAGCGCATCGACGCGATCGTGCGCGAGCATGGGCTTGACGGCTACCGCAAGCAGAGTGCGATCCGCCGCCACGCGATCGCCTGCGTGGCGCTGCCCACCTGCGGCCTGGCGATGGCCGAAAGCGAGCGCTACCTGCCGGCGCTGCTGCCGAAGCTGGAGGCCCTGCTCGAACATCACGGCCTGGCCGATGCCCCGATCCTGCTGCGTTTGTCCGGTTGCCCGAATGGCTGCTCGCGGCCGTACCTGGGCGAGATCGCCCTGGTCGGTCGCGGGCCGGGCCGCTACGACCTGCGCCTGGGCGCCGATTTCAGCGGCCAGCGGCTGAACCAGGTCTATCTCGAGAACGTGGACGAAGCGGCGATCCTCGCCGCGCTCGATCCGTTGTTCGCCCGCTACGCCGCGGAACGCGCGGCCGGGGAAGGCTTCGGCGATTTCCTGCTGCGCGCCGGCATCCTGGCGCCGCTGCCGTCGCGGCGCATTCCGTCGGAGCTGGTGGCGTGAGCGCCGCACTGTTCGAACAGGCGCCGCACGAGCCGCGGGCGCTGGCCGAGTTGAACGCCATGCTGTCCCGGTTCAGTGCCGAGCGCCGGGTGGCGTGGGCGCTGGAACATGTCGCCGGCGAGCACGTGCTGTCGTCCAGCTTCGGCGCGCAGTCGGCGGTGTCGCTGCACCTCGTGACCCGCCAGCGACCGGACATTCCGGTGGTGCTGATCGACACCGGCTACCTGTTCCCCGAGACGTACCGCTTCGTCGACGAACTGACCGAACGGCTCGCGCTGAACCTCAAGGTCTACAGCGCAGCGTTCAGCCCCGCCTGGATGGAAGCGCGCCATGGGCGGCTGTGGGAGCAGGGCGTGGCCGGGCTGGACCAGTACAACCGGCTGCGCAAGGTCGAGCCGATGCAGCGCGCGCTGGCCGAACTGCATGCCGTCGGATGGTTCGCCGGCCTGCGCCGCGGGCAGTCGCGCAGCCGCGCGGCGATCGCTTTCGCCGAGCACCGCCAGGACCACTGGAAATTTTACCCGCTGGCCGACTGGAGCGATCGCGACATCGGCCAGTACCTCGCACGCCACGGCCTGCCGTACCACCCGCTATGGCAGCAGGGCTATGTCTCGATCGGCGACAGCCACACCACTCGCCGCTGGGAGCCTGGCATGGACGCGGAGGACACCCGCTTCTTCGGGCTCAAGCGCGAATGCGGACTGCATAGCATCGCGTAGATTCTCTGCGGGCCGGTCCGCCAAGGCCGGCTTCAGCCGTAGGGCGGGCACCGCCCGCCGCTCTCCCCACACTTCGTCGCAAGCTGCCGAAAGGGCGGCGGGCGGTGCCCGCCCTACGTGACACGCGCCGGTTCAGGCGGCATCTGGCGGCGTGGAGGGCGGGCGCTCCCGCCAGTGCGGCACCGCCGGCCATTCGGTCGCCGCAGCGTCGGCAGCGAGGGCGCGCACCACGTCGCGGCGATCCAGGTGCGGCGCGAACTGCGCGATGAATTCCAGCACGTATTCGCGCAGCACGCTTTCCCGGCGCAGCACGATCCAGGTCGTGCACTGGGGAAACAGGTGGTCGGCCGGCAGCGCGCACAGGTCGGTGTCGCTGTCCAGCATCGCCATCTCGGCCAGCACGCCGATGCCCAGGCCGGCGCGCACATAGGTCTTGATCAGGTCGGCGTCGCCGGCGGTCATCACGATCTGCGGATGCAGGTCGACGGCTTCGAACGCGCGGCGCAGCGAGGAGTCGGGCTTCAACGAGGAGTCGTAGCTGACCAGCGGCAGCGCGGCCAGTTCGTCGAGCGTGGGCGGCTGACGACGGGTTGCCAGCGGATGCCCCTGCGGCGCCACGATCACCCGCTGCCAGCGGTAGGCCGGCAGCGCGATGCCGGCGGGCGGCGGTGCACCGGCGGTGCTGATCACCGCCAGGTCGACGCGGCCGGCCTCCAGCTGCGCCAGCACTTCGCCGTCGCGGCCAGGCTGCAGGTGCACGCTGACCTGCGGGTAGCTCCGGCTCAGCGCGCCGATCGCGGCGGGCAGGGCGAAGCGGGCCTGGGTGTGGGTGGTGGCGATGCGCAGCTCGCCGCGCGCCTCGTTGCGAAGATTGGCGGCGATCGCGCGGATGTTGGCCGTTTCGGCGAGGATGATGCGGGCGCGCTCCAGCACGTGCTGGCCGGCGTGGGTCACCGCGTCCAGGCTCTTGCCCTTGCGCACGAACAGCTGGAAACCCAGCTCGTCCTCAAGCTGCTTGAGCCGTTTGCTCAGGCCGGGCTGGGTGGCATGGACGCGCGCGGCGGCCAGGGTGATGTTGAGGCCGGAATCGGCGATGGCTACCAGGTAGCGCAGTTGGGTCAGCGTCATGGCGATGCTCTCGTGGGCGGTCGGGATCGTGCGGTCGGGCACGGATACATCGCGCGGCGCAGAGCGTCGTCGGGTCGGGAGCGGCTGCGTGGGTAGTCGTTGAACGGAACATGGTCGGACGTCTATACGGCCATTTGTGCTCCGCGTCAAGCGCGACATGGCTCATGCCGTCAAGGCATATGCGCGTTCACATGGATCATTTGCGGCCGGATCGGCGGCTGCGTAGCGTGGCCCGTCCCTCCTGTCGATGCCGCCATGCCCGCCACCAGGCTCTATCCGTTGTTCGCCGACCTGTCCCGCCGCGCCGTGCTGGTGGTGGGCGGCGGCGTAGTGGCCGAGCGCAAGGTGGCGGCACTGCTCGGCGCCCAGGCGCAGGTCACGGTGAACGCGCCCGCGCTCACCCCGCAGCTGCAGCGCTGGGCAACGGCGGGACGCATCGCCCACCGTGCGGAGCCGTTCCGTGAGGAATGGCTGGAGCGGGTGTGGCTGGTGGTGGCGGCGACTTCCGATGGCGAATTGAACCGGCTGATCGCCACCCTCGGTGAACTGCGGCGGATCTTCGTCAACGTGGTGGACGACGCGGCGCTGTCCAGCTTCCATGTGCCGGCGGTGGTGGAGCGTGCGCCGCTGACCGTGGCGATCTCCAGCGGCGGCGCCGCGCCGATGCTCTCGCGCCTGTTGCGCGAACGGCTGGAGGCCGCGCTCGACCCGTCGCTGGGCGCGCTGGCCACGCTGGCGGCGCGCCTGCGTCGGCGCATTCGCCTGCGCCACCCGCAGCCGGCGGCGCGACGCCGTTTCTACGAGGCGCTGTTCGCCGGGCCAGTCGCCGCTTTGCTGCGCCAGGGGCGACCGGATGAGGCGCGGCGGGCGGCGGAGCAGTCGCTGGCGGTGCCCGCGGCCGTACCCGCCGGCTCGGTGGTGCTGGTCGGCGCCGGCCCCGGCGATCCGGGCCTGCTGACCCTGCGCGGACTGCGCGCGCTGAACGAGGCCGACGTGATCCTGCACGACCGGCTGGTCAGTGCCGAAGTGCTGGCGCTGGCCCGGCGCGACGCCGAGCGCATCGAGGTAGGCAAGCAGGCCGGCAACCATCACACCACCCAGGACGAGATCCATACGCTGCTGCTTGAGCACGCACGGGCAGGGCGGCGGGTGGTGCGGCTGAAGGGCGGCGATCCGTTCGTGTTCGGCCGCGGCGGCGAGGAGCTGGAGTTCCTGCGCGCCCACGGCATTCCCTACGAAGTGGTGCCCGGCATCACCGCCGCGCTGGCCTGCGCCGCCCATGCCGGCGTGCCGCTGACCCACCGCGGGCATGCGCAGTCGGTGCGCTTCGTCACCGCGCACTGCCGCGATTCGCTGGACACGCTGGACTGGCGCGCGCTGGCGCAGGAGCGGCAGACCCTGGCAATCTACATGGGCGTGACCGGGCTGGAGCGCCTGCAGGCGCAGCTGATCGCGCATGGCCGTGCGCCGGCCACGCCGTTCGCGCTGGTCGAGAACGGCTCGCTGCCACGGCAGCGGGTGGTCACCGGCACGCTGGCCCAGCTGGCCGCGCGGGCGGCGCTGCATGCGGTACGTTCGCCGGCGCTGCTGATCGTGGGCGAAGTGGCGGCGCTGGCCGACTCGCTGGCCTGGTTCGGTGCGCCTCCGCTGGGCGGCGTGGCGCCCGCTGCCGCGCGCCGGCAGATCCCGGCGGCAGCCGCGATGCGCCCGACTGAAATCTTTACGGGAACCGGCGCATGATCGCGCCGCGCTTCTCTCGCCTTCCGACAGGAGTACGTTCATGATCTACGACAGTATCCTCGACACCATTGGCAACACGCCTGTAGTACGGCTCAACCGCCTTGGCCCGAAACACGCCAAACTCTATGTGAAGGTGGAGGCGTTCAACCCCGCCGGTTCGGTGAAGGACCGCCTCGCCCTTGCGATCATCCTCGACGCCGAACAGCGCGGCGTGCTGAAACCCGGCCAGACCGTGATCGAGGCCACCTCGGGCAACACCGGCGTGGCGCTGGCCGCGATCTGCGCGGCGCGCGGCTACCCGTTCGTGGCGGTGATGTCCGATACGTTCTCGGTCGAGCGGCGCAAGTTGATCCGCGCCTACGGCGGCAAGGTGGTGCTCACGCCCGGCGCCACGCGCGGTACCGGCATGGTGAAGGTGGCGGAAGAACTGGCGCGCAAGCACGGCTGGTTCCTCGCCAGCCAGTTCGAGAATCCGGCCAACCCGGCGTACCACCGGCAGACCACCGCAGCGGAAATCCTGCGCGACTTCGCCGGCCGCCGGCTGGACTACTTCGTCAGCGGCTGGGGCACCGGCGGCACGCTCACCGGCGTCGGCGAGGTGCTCAAGGTGGCGCGCCCGGAAGTGAAGGTGATCGCCACCGAGCCGACCGGCGCGGCGTTGCTGTCCGGCAAGGAATGGCAGCCGCACAAGATCCAGGGCTGGACGCCGGACTTCGTGCCGGCCGTGCTCAACCCCAAGGTAGTCGACCGCATCGTGCCGGTCGACGACGTGGTGGCCCGCGACACCTCGCGCGCGCTGGCGCAGCAGGAAGGCATCTTCACCGGCATCTCCTCCGGCGCCACGCTGGCCGCTGCATTGCAGCTGGCGGCCGAGGCACCGCAAGGTTCGGTGCTGCTGGCGATGCTGCCGGATACCGGCGAGCGCTATCTGTCGACGTTCCTGTTCGAGGGGGTGAATGAAGGGACGGATGAGGTAGGGTGAGGAGGGGTATCTAGCGCCTGAATCAAACCGAGCCGCAAAGCGGCTTCGGCTTGATTGAATTGTTAAGCCATACCCTTGACGCTGGCCCCGGGCACTTGTGCAAATCGCTTTGCCGAGTTCTGGTCCATGAGGAGGGTAACTCGGATGAACTCACACTCCTCAACCGTACAGTTCTGGAGAACTATTGCACCAGTCAAGTTGACCCCTTCGGGAAGGGCAATAATATCGCCACAGTCGTTAAAGCTGGAATGCGCATAAGTTCCGCCGAGAATTGCGATTGTAGCGGGGCCTACAAATTTGCAGCGCTTAAACAACTTATTCTGGTGCAACTGTTGTGTGGGTAGCCTCAGGTCTTCCACTGGAATGATGACGTCGGTGAAAGTATGCGCGAGTGGATTGATCGTGTTGCGCGGCGTAGCCAGCGAAGCGTTTAAGTCAGCGAGCGACTGTTTGTGGTTCGCGGCTTTCACAAAATATAAGACGATCGCGGTTACCACAGCCGTTGTCGCAGCGACGGCCAGCCAGTAGATCGGCCCGAGACTTTTGAAGAATGGATCTGCTCGCGCGAGCAGACCTCCGATGGTGCCGGAGCCGCCAATTGCAGCAACGACCAGAATGCGCCATGCCCATTCGGCGGAGGATAACGTCGTGTCGAATAGCGACAGTGCTTCGCGAAACTTTCGATTGGTCACGGGCTTTCCATGCAGGGCCTGGCGCTTGAGTTAAGCAGCGGCGTAGCCGTCCGCTTTGGACGAGTTGTTAGACGGCGGCTTACTTGACCCGGACATAGTCGGGATAGCAGAGATGCCGCGCGGGTCAGAGACATGGACGTCTTGACCAAAAGATAAGTGAGGGCAGGAACGGTAAGACTGCTCGGTTGGAAAGGTAATGTAACCACTGGCGTCGAAGAAAGCACCAGGAAATTCGACGAGTTGATGAAACCAACGCCCGTCCTCCCGGTAGAGAGCGTGTTTGGCGATGCTGGAAGTGACCGTGGCATCGTTCCACGAGCCCGCCCCGGTGGCAAGCAAACGCGCCTCACCCCGCCACGCGCACCTTCTTCACCAGCGAAGCCCGCGAATCCCACTCCGCAATCAGCTTCTGTCCCACCCGCGCCAGCGCGCTGATCGCCGGCAGCAGTTCGCGGCCGAGTTCGGTGAGTGCGTATTCGGCAGAGGGCGGGGAGGTGTCGAGCAGGCGGCGCGAGACGAGGCCGCGTGATTCCAGTTCGCGCAGGCGGGCGCTGAGCACGCGGGCGGAGATGCGCGGGATGTCGTGGCGCAGTTCGCCGAAGCGGCGGGGTTCGGCGCTGAGGAACCAGATCACGTTGGGTGCCCAGGCGCCGCGCAGCAGCGCCAGGCTTTCGGTGAGCGGGCAGGCGGGTGGTGGTGCGACCTTGCTCTTGCGGACGGGGAGGCCCATGCGGGTGGCTCGGTAACCGGGGAGTTACCGCATTCTAGGACTAACCGATGATTAGATGGTATCCATTAGTAACCATGGTGGCGTAGCATGTTGGAGCTCGGAGGCGTGCAGTTTTGTCCGGTGCGCCGTCCGTGTCCCCACCCACACGGAGTCATCGCATGAAGCTCTACTACTCCCCCGGCGCCTGCTCGCTTTCCCCGCACATCGTGGCGCTCGAGGCCGGTATTCCGCTCACGCTGGAGAAGGTCGACGGCAGCGCCAAGCGCACCGAGCACGGCGCGGATTTCTGGCAGATCAACCCCAAGGGCTACGTGCCAGTGCTGGCGCTGGACAACGGCGAATTGCTGACCGAAGGCCCGACGATCGTGCAGTACCTGGCCGACCAGAAGCCGGCCAGCGGTCTGGCGCCCGCCAACGGCACGCCGGCGCGCTACCGGCTGCAGGAGATGCTGGGCTACATCAACTCGGAGATCCACAAGAGCTACAGCCCGCTGTTCAACCCGGACACGCCCGAGGCCACCCGCGCCGAGCGCAAGGAATACCTGACGCGGCGCTACCAGTTCATCGAGAACGTGCTGGCAAAGCAGCCGTTCCTGCTGGGCGACAAGTTCACCGCGGCCGACGCCTACCTGTTCACGGTGACCAACTGGGCCAAGCACGTGGATCTGAACCTGTCGGCGTTCCCATCGCTGCTGGCGTTCCAGAAGCGCGTGGGCGAGCGCCCCGCGGTGCGCGCGGCGTTGGAGGCGGAAGGGCTGGTGAAGAAGGCCCTCGCCTGAGACACATCGGGCCGCGCGTGTTGACGCGCGGCCCGTCATGGCTGGTCGTTCCTGCGCAGGCGGGAACCTGGTGTCTCTGTTTTGGCCGGCCCAAGGCACTGGACCCCGGCTCGCACCGGGGTGACGGCGAGGTCAGATGTCCCGCGCCAGCCCCTCGGCCAGGCCGATGTAGCCGCCCGGCGTGAGGTCGAGCAGCCGCTGCTTCGCCTCAGCGGGCAACTCTAGCTTGCCGATGAATTCGCGCATCGACTCCTTGGTGATGCCCTGGCCGCGGGTCAGCGCCTTGAGCTGTTCGTAGGGCTGCGGCAGGCCGTAGCGGCGCATCACCGTCTGCACGGCTTCGGCCAGCACTTCCCAGCTGGCGTCGAGGTCGGCGGCGAGGCGCTCGGCGTTCACGGTGAGCTTGCCCAGGCCCTTCTGCAGCGATTCCAGCGCCACCAGGGTGTGGCCGAAGGCGGTGCCCAGCGCGCGCAGCACGGTGGAGTCGGTGAGGTCGCGCTGCCAGCGGCTGATTGGCAGCTTTTCGGCGAAGTGGCCGAGCAGCGCGTTGGCAAGGCCGAAGTTGCCTTCGGCGTTCTCGAAGTCGATCGGGTTGACCTTGTGCGGCATGGTGGACGAGCCCACCTCGCCGGCCTTCAGCGTCTGCTTGAAGTAGCCCAGCGAGATGTAGCCCCAGATGTCGCGCGCCAGGTCGATCAGGATGGTGTTGGCGCGGCGCACCGCGTCGCAGTACTCGGCCACGCCGTCGTGCGGCTCGATCTGGGTGGTGTACGGATTCCAGCCCAGGCCCAGGCTTTCCACGAAGCGCTGCGAGAACGCGCGCCAGTCGATCTCCGGGTAGCTGATGACGTGGGCGTTGTAGTTGCCCACCGCGCCGTTGATCTTGCCCGGGATTTCCGCTGCGGCGAGCTGCTTGCGCTGGCGCTCCAGCCGCGCCACCACGTTCGCCAGTTCCTTGCCCAGCGTGCTGGGCGAGGCGGTCTGGCCGTGCGTGCGCGAGAGCATCGGCAGCGAGGCGTTGGCATGTGCCAGCTCGCGCAGCCTGTCGATGATGCGATCGAACGCCGGCAGCAGCACCTGCTCGCGCGCATCGCGCAGCATCAGTGCGTAGGAAAGGTTGTTGATGTCCTCGCTAGTGCAGGCGAAGTGCACGAACTCCCTGGCCTGCGCCAGGGCAGGATCGGCGCCGATGCGCTCCTTGATGAAGTACTCCACCGCTTTCACGTCGTGGTTGGTGGTGGCCTCGATGGCCTTGATGCGTGCGCCTTCCTCGATCGCGAAGCTGTCGGCGATGGTATGCAGCTGCTTCACCTGGGTGGGCGTAAACGGCGGCAGTTCCTCGATGCCCGGCTCGGCGGCCAGCGCCAGCAGCCATTCGATCTCCACCTGCACGCGGCGGTGCATCAGGCCGAATTCGCTGAAGATCGGGCGAAGCGGCTCGACCTTGTCGGCGTAGCGGCCATCCAGCGGCGACAGGGCGGTGAGGGCGTGGTTGGACATCGGGGCATTCCGGCACGGGGAAACGGCCATTTTACATTGACGGCGGCGCGATGCCCGCCGGCCTATAGTGGAGACAGCGAATCGCGACTTTTCCGCTCGTCATTCCTGCGCAAGCAGGAATCCAGTGCCTTTGGTCTTCAAGGGCCCTGGGTCACTGGGCCCCAGCTTGCGCTGGGGCGACGGGAGTTTTTCAGGATTCGGTTTTCTCCTCCCACCGAAGGAACAGACCATGAGCAACTTCCGCATCGAACACGACAGTATGGGCGAACTAAAGGTGCCCGCCGACGCGTTGTACGGCGCGCAGACCCAGCGCGCGATCGACAACTTCCCGATCTCCGGCCTGCACCTGCCGCGCCCGTTCATCCGCGCGCTGGGCTTGATCAAGGCCGCGGCGGCCGAGGTCAACCTGGCGATGGGACATCTCAAGAAGAACCAGGCCGCGGCGATCCGCAAGGCGGCGCTGGCGGTGGCCGATGGCCAGCATGACGCGCAGTTTCCGATCGACATCTTCCAGACCGGTTCGGGCACCAGCACCAACATGAATGCGAACGAGGTGATCGCGCACCTGGCGGTGGCCGCCGGCGCCAAGGTGCATCCGAACGACCACGTCAACTACGGGCAGAGCTCGAACGACGTGATCCCCACCGCGATCCACGTCAGCGCCACGCTCACCACCAGCGAGCAGCTGCTGCCGGCGCTGAAGCACCTGAAGCAGACCATCGACAGGCGTGCGCGTGAATTGCGCAACACACCCAAGACCGGCCGCACCCACCTGATGGACGCGATGCCGATCACCTTCGGCCAGGAACTGTCGGGCTGGTCGGCGCAGGTCGGTTCCGCCATCGAGCGCATCGGGGATGCGCTGAAACGCATGCGGCGGCTGCCGCAGGGCGGCACCGCGGTGGGCACCGGTATCAACGCCGACCCGAAGTTCGGCCCGGCGATGGCCGTGCAGCTGAAGAAGCTGACCGGGGTGCGCTTCGAGTCGGCGCAAAACTACTTCGAGGGCATGGCCGCGCAGGACGCCGCGGTGGAGCTGTCCGGTGCATTGAAGACACTGGCCGTCGCACTGATGAAGATCGCCAACGACCTGCGCTGGATGAACTCCGGCCCGCTGGCCGGCCTGGGCGAGATCGAGCTGCCGGCGCTGCAGCCGGGTTCGTCGATCATGCCGGGCAAGGTCAATCCGGTGATCCCCGAGGCCACCGCGATGGTCGCCGCGCAGGTGATCGGCAACGACGCTTCCATCACCATCGCTGGGCAGAGCGGCAACTTCCAGCTCAACGTGATGCTGCCGCTGATCGCGCACAACCTGCTGCAGTCGATCGGCATCCTGGCCAACGTCAGTGTGCTGCTGGCCGACAAGTCCATCGCCGGCTTCAAGGTCAACAGGGCGCGGGTGAACCAGGCGCTGGCGATGAATCCGATCCTGGTCACCGCGCTGAACCCGGTGATCGGCTACGAGAAGGGCGCGGCCACCGCCAAGCTGGCGTACAAGCAGCACCGGCCGATCATGGAAGTGGCGCTGGAAACCACCGGGCTGTCGAAGGACGAGCTGAAGCAGTTGCTCGATCCGATGGCGCTGACCCGCGGCGGCATCCACGGCTGACTCGCATGCTTCCGTAGGAGCCCGCTGGCGGGCGATGCTCTTGGAGCCGGGATTCGGGATTCGGGATTAGGGATTCGGGATTCGCAAAAGCAAGGGCATCGCCCGCCAGCGGGCTCCTACGGTGGGGACTCGCATGGATTCCTGCGGCCCTTGGTTGCCAGCTCAGTCGGAGAACATCGCGAAAT
This sequence comes from Rhodanobacter sp. FW106-PBR-R2A-1-15, assembly GCF_058789735.1. NCBI lineage: Bacteria > Pseudomonadati > Pseudomonadota > Gammaproteobacteria > Lysobacterales > Rhodanobacteraceae > Rhodanobacter > Rhodanobacter sp. FW106-PBR-R2A-1-15. The sequence goes on from NZ_JBYTEM010000004.1 coordinate 121,343, forward strand.
CCTTCCGGCCGTTCTTGTCCTTGCCGCAGTCGTCGACATCCTTCTGCGTCATCGTGGCGTAGGGCTTGAACGGGGGCAGGGCGGCGGCCAGCTTCTGCTGCGAGACCAGCATGTCGGGCAAGCGCTTGCACAACTGCATGGCGGCGGCCTGGATCTGCTCGGTCTGCGGCTTGATGCTGGCCTCGATCTCCTTGTCGTTCTTGCCGGTGAACGCGCCCCACAGCGCCTGCTTCGCCGCGGCGACGCCAATGTCCGCGCCGCTCGCGCCGATGTCCATGCCAGCCTCGGCGATACCGACGATCTGCTGGCGGTAATCCAGCAGCATGGCGCGCTGCTGCGACGTGGCTTCGACCGGTTTGCCGGCGATCACCAGCGTGCCCTGCGGGGTGATCACCGCCTTGGGCAGGGAGCCATCGTGCGGGTGCGGCCCGTCGCCGATGTGGATGCTGCCCAGGCTGATGTCCTGGGTGACCAGTTCCTTTTTGGCCTGCTCGATGCCCTTGCGGACCTGCGTGGCAATCATAGAGGAAGAGGTTTGCTCGCCGGCTTCGTTCGCCGCCTGGGCCACGTCGCTGGCGGCGCCCGGCTGGCTGGCGTCCTTGCCGGACCGGCTGCAGGCGGCCAGCGGTAGCAGCGTCGATGCAAGGATGCCGATGGCGATCATGCGGGTTTTCATCGTCAGTTCTCCTCGTTCGATCAGGGCCGGGATCAGGCGTCGTCGCGCCAGCGGCGGAACCAGATGGCGCCGGCGAGCATGACGACGGCGGCGGCCACCCCGACCCAGAGATTCACCGAACCCAGCGCCGCGTAGGAATGCGTAATGCCCACGCTGGACAGCAGTTCGGTTGGGTTGTTGCCGCCGACGTGCGAAACCTCGCTGAACCAGCCGCCGGGGAATACGCCGAGCAGGATGCGCACCACCACGTCGCGCCAGTACCAGCTGTTTTGCAGGGTGAGCGTGCCGAGCAGGTTGAACCAGCCCATCACGATGCCCACCGCCACCGGCAGCGCCACCGCCCACAGGAACGGCTTGCTGCGCGCCCAGGCCGAGCACAGCATCAGCCAGCCAACCGACGGCAGTGCCCACAGCAGGTACAGCGGGATCGAACCGATCAGGTTGGCGATCACCTGCAGCGGATGCGACAGGGTCAGCAGGTGCCATACGCCGACGCCGTGGAAGGACAGCGCCAGGGCGAACATCAGCAGCATCGCGATGCCGGTCAGGGTGCCGACCACCACCACGATCAGCGGGGCGACGATCGTCGCGGTGACCACCTTGGATAATACGGTGGCGGTGTCGGAGATCGGCAGCGACTTCCAGAACAGCAGGCTGCGATCGCGGCGGTCGTCGTACAGCGTGCCGAGGCAGTAGAAGAACACCACGAAGCCCATCACCATGCCGATGATCATGGTCGGCGAGTACATCGCCATGTCCAGTCCGGCACCCACGGCATCCATCGACTGCTGGTCCAGGGCGCGGGACAGCAACCGCATGTTGTTTTCGCCGCCGCCGAAGGCCACGTTGAAGCCGTGACGTCCCCCCATCACCCCGCCAGCGATGATGCCCATCAGGTTCAGCAGCAGGAACACGCCGCCGGTGATGACTGGCGTCCAGAAGAAGCCGCCCCGGTGTTCCCACAATTCGCGCTTGATCAGCCAGTACATTTCGTTCAGAACCGGGGTCTTCATGCGTAGGTCCCTTTCATGGTGGCGACGAACAGATCGCTGACGGAGGGGCGGCGGGTTTCGCCCAGCGCCTGCAGCTGCGTGCGGTCGGCGCCGTCGAACAGGAAGATGCTCTTGCCGAATACCTGGCGCTCGTCCAGCGGTTTCAGCGCGCGGGCGGCGGCGGCATTGTCGGCGCCCACCATCACCTCGATGAAGCGCTCGCCCACCGCATCCATGTCGGCGTCCAGTACGATCCTGCCGTCGCGGATGAACATCAGGTCGGTGAGAATGTGCTCGACTTCCTCCACTTGATGCGTGGTGACGATGATGGTCTTGTTCTCGTCGAAGTAGTCCTCCAGCAGGTTCTGGTAGAACTGCTTGCGGTAGAGGATGTCCAGGCCCAGGGTGGGCTCGTCCAGGATCAGCAGCTTGGCGTCGATCGCCATCACCAGCGCCAGGTGCAGCTGCACGATCATGCCCTTGGACATCTGCCGCACGCGCTGCTCGGGCTGCAGCTTGGTGCGCGCCAGGAACGCCTCGCACTTGGCGCGGTCGAAGCGCGGGTGCACGTTGGCGACGAAGTCCACCGCCTGGCGCACCTTGATCCAGCGCGGCAGCACGGCCACGTCGGCGATGAAGCAGACCTCGCCCATCAGCTTGTCGCGCTGCTTGCGCGGGTCGTAGCCCAGCACGCTCAATTCGCCGGCGAAGTCGGTGAGGCCGAGGATCGCCTTCAGCGCGGTGGTCTTGCCGGCGCCGTTGGGGCCGATCAGGCCCACGATGCGGCCGGGCTCGATCTGGAAGCTGACGTTGTCCAGCGCCAGCGCGGACTTGTACCGCTTGCTCAGGCCGCTGGCCGTGATCACCGCGCTCATGGCGTCTCTCCCTTGTTGGCGCCGGCTTCGCGCAGCAGCGTCTTCAGGTCCAGCCCCAGCCGCTGCAGCCGAGCGAACAGCTGCGGCCACTCCTCGCGCAGGAAGCGCTCGCGTTCCGATTTCAGCAGCGCCTCGCGGGCGCCTTCGATGACGAACATGCCCAGACCTCTCCTTTTCTCAACCAGTTGTTCGTCGACCAGTTCCTGATACGCCTTCGACACGGTCAGCGGATTGATCTGAAAATCCGCGGCCACCTGGCGTACCGACGGCAGCGGGTCGCCCTCGTTCAAGGCGCCGTCCAGAATCATCGCCACCACGCGTTGCTGCAGCTGGCGATAGATCGGGACGCTGTCGTTCCAGGTCATGGTCATGGGTTATTCCTTGCTGATGCGGCCGAACTTGTTGCCAAACGAATAGTAGGGCATGACCAACTGCGACCCGAGCAGGCTGAGCTGCTCCGTGCCGCTGACTCCGTGCAGGTGGCTGATGGCCGGGATGGTGGCGATACCGGCGGTGCCGGCATCGCTCAGCAAGGCAGCGGCGCGCAGCTCGGCGGCGTTGGGGCGCACCTGCACCGGCATCAGGTTGATGACATGGATGGCGTTGGTCCTGCTGGCCGGGGCTGCCAGGGGCGCGACGTTGTAGTTGACGGCGCTCAGGCTGGCGAGGGTGAACAGGACGGCGGCGGCGCTGGCGATCAGGTTTTGCGCTTTCATGACGGGCCTCCTTAGTGACCTCGTTAAGTAGTGTTGTAGTTAACTATAACACTAAACTTTAAGCGGTCAATAGGCAGGATGCGATTTCGCAACATGACTGATGGCCTATGTGGCTGGACGATGGCCTAATGGCCTGGCCGCCATCGTCCGCATCTGGCGGGGGCGGCCGCTCGGCCGTCACCGCCGGCCGCCATCCGCGGCCTTCGGCGAACATGATTCAATGTGCCGATATCCGTCACGCGGAGGCAGGCATGGATCTCGAATTGCTCGACCGGGTCGTGGTGGTCACCGGCGCCAGCAAGGGCATCGGCCTGGCCTGTGCGATCGCGTTCGCGCGCGAAGGGGCGAAGGTGGTCGGTGTTTCGCGCGATCCGGCGAACCTGCGCGCCGCGCAACAGCGGCTCGAATCGCTCGGCCTGGCGGTGACGGTGCACTCGGCCGACCTGAAGGACAGCGTGGCGGCACAACTGGTCATGGAGCGCATCGAACACGACCATGGCCCGGTCGACGTGCTGGTCAACTGTGCCGGAGCCGCGCGCCGTGCGCCGCCGGATGAGCTGGATGCCGCCGCCATGCAGGCGGCGATGCAGGCGAAGTACTTCAACTACATGCACGCGATCGACCCGGTGATCCGCCGCATGGGCGCGCGCGGTGGCGGCAGCATCGTCAACGTGATCGGGCAGGGCGGACGCCAGGCCAATCCACAGCACATCGGCGGCGGCGCAGCAAACGCCGCCCTGATGCTGGCCACGGTGGGCTATGCGAACGCCTATGCCGGCAAGGGCGTGCGGGTGAATGCGATCAACCCCGGCATCACCCGTACCGGTCGGGTCGACGAGGGCCTGGATGCCGCGGTCTGCGCCAGCGGGAGGCCGCGCGAGGAAGTGCTGACCGCACAGCTTGCTGGCATCCCGCTGGGCCGCATGGCCGAACCGGCGGAGATCGCCGACGTCGCGGTGTTCCTGGCTTCGGCGCGCGCCAGCTATGTCACCGGCGCGATCATCCCGATGGACGGCGGCAAGACGTCGACGATCTGATCACCAGCGCAAAGGCCGGCTGCGAGGTCGGCCTTTCCGCGTGCGGTTTACCCGATCAGTCCTGCGCAGCGTAGACCTGCCTGCCGCCGACCCAGGTCTGCAACACCTTGGTGCTCCAGATCCTGCTGGCCGGATCCTTGAAGATGTCGTGGTCGATCAGGATGAAGTCGGCCCACTTGCCCGGCTCCAAGGTGCCCAGGGTCTTTTCCGCGTGTTCCGCGTACGCCGCATCGAGGGTGAACGCGCGCAATGCCTCGGTCGGCGTCATGTCCTGGTCCGGGTACCAGCCGCCCGGCGGCTGGCCCTGGTGGTCTTCGCGGGTGATCGCCGAGTACAGGCCGTAGAACGGGTTCGGCGATTCCACCGGGAAATCCGAGCCGCCGGCGACGATCGTGCCCTGCTGGAGGAAACGCTGCCAGGCGTAGGCGCCCTTGATCCGCTGGTGGCCGATGCGATCTTCGGCCATGTTCATGTCGGAGGTGGCGTGGGTCGGTTGCATCGAGGCGATCAGCTTGAGCGGCACGAAGCGCGGGATGTCCCCGAGCGAGACGATCTGCGCATGCTCGATGCGGTTGCGCAGCGCGATGCCGTTGGGGTGGGCTTTGTAGGCTGCCGCGTAGCTGTCGAGCACCTCGCGGTTGGCGTGGTCGCCGATCGCGTGGACCGCGACCTGGTAGCCCCTGCCCAGCGCCTTGCCGATCTCCGCGGTCAGCTCCGCCGGCTGCAGGAACAGCAGGCCGCGGTTGTGCGGATCGTCGGAGTAGGGCGCGAGCATCGCCGCGCCGCGGCTGCCCAGTGCGCCGTCGGCGAACAGCTTGACCGCGCGCACGGTGAGGAAGTCGTTGCCGTAGCCGACCAGCGGGCCGTCCTTGCTGATTGTGTCGAAATCGCCGCCGGTGCCGCGGATCATCGCGTAGATACGCGCGGTGAGCTTGTGCTCGTCGGCATAGCGGCGGTAGAGCCGGTAATTGGCCAGGTCGATGCCGGCATCGGCGACGCCGGTGAGGCCCACGCTGGCCATTTCGGCCAGTGCGGTATCCAGCGCGGCGGCTTTCTGCTGCGGAGTCGGCGGCGGGACTTTCGCATCGATCAGCGCGTTGGCGCCGTCGACGAAGACGCCGGCGGGGTTGCCGCTGGCGTCGCGCTCGATGCGCCCGCCGCTGGGATCCTGGCTGGCCTGGCCGATCCCAGCCAGCTTGATGGCGGCGCTGTTGGCCCAGCCGGCGTGGCCGTCGACGCGGCTCAGCCAGACCGGACGGTCGGCGACCGCGGTGTCGAGTTCCTTCGCGGTGGGGAAGCGACCGAGCTTCCAGATTTCCTGGTTCCAGCCGCTGCCGAGGATCCACTTCGCCTCGGGATGCGCCGCGGTGTACGCCTTCACCTTCGCCAGCGCCTCGTCCAGCGACTTCGTGCCGGCGAGGTCGACGCTGTTGCGCGCGTAGCCGAGTTCCAGTACGTGGCCGTGGGCGTCGATCAGCCCGGGCAGCAGGGTGTGACCGCGGCCGTCGACCACCTTGGCGTCGCCGGCGCGACTGGCCAGTTCGGCATGGCTGCCAGTGGCCACCACCTTGCCCTGGTCGACCAGCAGCGCCTGGAAGCGCTGCAGCTTGCCGTGGCTGTCCAGCGTGTAGCCGTTGACGTTGTCGACCAGCAGGTCGGCGGCTTGCGCGGCCGGCGCGAGTGCCAGCAGGGCCAGCAGCGGCAAATGGAGCAAGCGGTTCATGCGCAGTTCCCCATGGCGATGGAACCGGCAGTGTGTCGGCATGCGTGCGGTTTTTCCACTGCGCAACCCGTGCCGTGGCGCGCACCACGGCAAACGCCTCCCGCACGAACTCGACCTCGTTGATGCCGATGAAGGCGAAGACGGCACGCAGGCAGGGTTCCTGGAAGTCCGTCGCCGCAGCCAGTGCGTTCTTGCCGCAGATGCCGCCGCGGCGGGAGGCGATGATCACCCGCTTGCCGCCGGTCCGGCCTTCGGGGCCGTTCGCGGCGTAGCGGAAGGTCTTGCCGGCGACCAGGATGCGGTCGAGCCAGGCCTTGAGCGAACTGGAGATGGCGAAGTTGTACATCGGCGCGCCGATCACCACCACGTCGGCGGTGAGGGATTCTTCCGGTATTTCGGTGCCGAGCACGGAGGCTGTGCGGCCAGTCGTGGCAGCGGACATTGGCTTCGAGCGTGCTGCGCTTCAGCTCGGCTACGATGTCGGCGGTCAGTTGACGCGACACCGGGTAGCCACCCGGCGCGCTGGAGTCGATATACAAGAGTTTCATGAGCAGGTTCCTGATCGAACCAAGTGATTGGCGATGGAAATCAGGATATATTCGGAACAATGTCGCGATGAGACGGCGGTTATCGAACTTGTCGTTCTTGAATGGAAACGACCATGACGATGCTGAGCGGTGCCCTGCAGGACCTCAACGACCTGTATTTCTTCGCCGCGGTGGTCGAGCACGGCGGCTTTTCCGCGGCCGGTCGCGCGCTGGGCGTGCCGAAGTCGCGCCTGAGCAAACGCGTGGCGCAACTGGAGGAACGCCTCGGCGTGCGCCTGCTGCAGCGGACCACCCGGCGCTTCGTGGTGACCGAAGTCGGCGAGCGCTTCTATGCCCACTGTCGCGCGGTGCTGGAAGAAGCGCAGGCGGCGCAGGATGCGGTAGACGAGCTGCGCGCCGAACCGCGTGGCGTGGTGCGGCTGAGCTGCCCCGTGTCGCTGGCGCAGACCGTGCTGGCGCACGTGCTGCCGGATTTTCTCGCGCAGTACCCGAAGATGCAGGTGCGGCTGCTGTCCGGCAATCGCCGGGTCGACGTGATCGGCGAAGGTTATGACCTGGCGATCCGCGTGCGCACCAAGCTGGACACTGACGCGAACCTGGTGATCCGCACGTTCGGCCTGTCGCGCACCAAGCTGGTGGCCAGCCCGGCGCTGCTGAAGGCGCTGGGGCGCCCGGTTCAGCCGGACGACCTGGCCCGGCTGCCGGCGCTGTCGATGAGCGAGCACGAGGGCGCCCAGCTGTGGGAACTGATCGGCGCCAACGGCGCGCAGACCAGCGTGGAAGTGCAGGCGCGGCTGATCACCGGTGATTTCGCCGTGCTGCTGGAAGCCGCCCGTCGCGGCATGGGCGTGGCGTTGCTGCCGGAGTTCGTCTGCGCGCCGGCGATCGCCGCGGGTGAACTGGAAGTGGTGCTGCCGGAGTGGAGCGTGCCCGAGGGCACCATGCACTTCGTCTACCCCAGCCGCCGCGGCATGCTGCCGGGCGTACGCGCGCTGGTGGATTTCCTGGCCGAGCGGCTGCCGGCCACCACCCCGCTGAAGCACGAGCAGAGCAAGCGCGGCGCAAGGGACGAACTTCCCGCAGCGTGATGCGCAGGGCGGATCCGATGCGGTACCCTGTCGGGCTCACGGACATTTATACGGCCAAACGATGATCGCGACCAAGCTTCCCAAAGTCGGCACCACCATCTTCAGTGTGATGAGCCAGCTCGCGCTGCAACACAAGGCGGTCAACCTGGGCCAGGGCTTTCCCGACTTCGAGCCGCCGCAGGGGCTGCGCGATGCGCTGACGCGCGCCATGAACGAAGGCCGCAACCAGTACGCGCCGATGCACGGCACGGCGGCCCTGCGCGAGCAGATCGTGCTGAAGACCGAGCGTCTGTACGGCCGCCGTCTCGATGTCGATACCGACATCACGCTCACCTCCGGCGCCACCGAGGCGATCTTCGCGGCGATTGCCGCGACGGTGCGCGCGGGCGAGGAGGTGATCGTGTTCGACCCGGCCTACGACTGCTACGAGCCGGCGATCGAGCTGCAGGGTGCGCGCGCGGTGCACATCCCGCTGACCGTGCCGGCGTTCGCGATCGACTGGCAGCGCGTGCGCGACGCGGTGACGCCGAAGACCCGCATGATCATGATCAACACGCCGCACAACCCGTCCGGCGCGGTGCTGTCGGCGGATGATCTGGAAGAGCTGGCGGCGATCGTGCGCGACACCGGCATCGTGGTGTTGTCCGACGAGGTCTACGAGCACATCGTCTACGACGGCGCGCAGCACGAAAGCGTGCTGCGCCATCCGGAGCTGGCCGGGCGCAGCATCGTGGTCTCCTCGTTCGGCAAGACCTACCACTGCACCGGCTGGAAAGTCGGCTACGCGGTGGCGCCGGCCGCGCTGTCGGCCGAGTTCCGCAAGGTGCACCAGTACCTCACCTTCTGCACCTTCCACCCGGCGCAGGCGGCGTTCGCCGAGTTCATGGCCAGCGACCCGCAGCATTACCTGGAACTGCCGGCGTTCTACCAGGCCAAGCGCGACCGCTTCCTCGCGCTGCTGGCGCCGTCGCGCTTCAAGCTGCTCGACGTGCCGGGCGGCTATTTCCAGCTGGTCGACTATTCGGCGATCCGTGACGAGGACGATCTTGCCTTCAGCAGGTGGCTGGTCGAGCACGGCGGCGTGGCGGCGATTCCGCTGACGCCATTCTACGAGCGCGCACCGGGTACGCGATTGCTGCGGCTGTGCTTCGCCAAGAGCGACGCCACCATGGAGGCGGCCGCCGAGCGGCTGTGCCGGCTATGAGCAGCGACGGCGTGAGCCTCGAACCGCTGCGCGTATCGCTGGTGCAGGGCGCCACCCGCTGGCACGATGCGCCGGCGAACCGCGACTACTACGGCACGCTGGTGCACCAGGTCAGGGGCAGCGACCTGGTCGTGTTGCCCGAGACGTTCCTGTCCGGCTTCAGCAACGACACCCACGCCAGCGCCGATACCATGGACGGCGAGGGCGTGGCATGGCTGCGCGCCCTGGCGGCCGAAGTGGACGCCGTGGTCTGCGGCAGCCTGGCGATCCGCGAGGATGGCGTGGTCTACAACCGCCTGCTGTGGATGCGACCGGACGGCAGCTTCGCGCAGTACGACAAGCGCCACCTGTTCCGCATGGCCGGCGAGCACACCCGCTACGGCGGCGGCAGCGAGCGCCTGGTGGTTGAGCTGAAGGGCTGGCGCATCCTGCCGCAGGTCTGCTACGACCTGCGCTTTCCGGTGTGGCTGCGCAACCGCCGGCTGGCCTCCGCTGGCGGCGGCATGGATTACGACCTCGCCATCTTCGTGGCGAACTGGCCGGCACCGCGCCGCCAGCCCTGGCGTACGCTGCTGCGCGCACGCGCGATCGAAAACCTGTGCTACGTGGCCGGTGTGAACCGGGTCGGCGTGGACGGCAACGAACTGCCTTACGCTGGCGACAGCGCGGTAATCGATCCGGTCGGCGAGCCGCTGGTGGAACTGGGCGCGCAGGAGCAGGTGGTGACGGTCACGCTGGACCTGGCTCCGCTGCTGGCGCACCGCAAGCGTTTCCCGGCGTGGATGGACGCCGACGCGTTTTCGCTCGATCCGGGTTGAACCTCCGGCCGATACCATTTTTGGCCGCTCCGTTTGTAGGAGCTCGCTTGCGGGCGATGCTCTTGCTTTCGCGAATCCCGACAGAAGCATCGCCCGCAAGCGGGCTCCTGCGACCATCCGGTTCAGAACAGAAAGCCGCCTTGAGGACGGCTTTCTGTGAAGAGACTCAGAGTATCGCCAGCACCGCTTCCGGCGGGCGCCCGATGGCGGCCTTGCCGTTGGCGACCACGATCGGGCGTTCAATCAGCTTCGGGTGCGCCACCATCGCGGCGACCAGGGTATCGTCATCGAGCGCGGGATCGTCCAGCCCCAGCACGCGGTACTCCTCCTCGCCGGTGCGCAGCAGTTCGCGCGCGCTCATGCCCAGTTGCCGCAGCAGCACGGCCAGTTCGGCGGCGCTCGGCGGCGTGTCGAGGTAGTTGACCACCTCGATCTCCCCGCCGTGCTGCTCCAGCAACGCCAGCGTGGCGCGCGATTTGGAGCAGCGGCTGTTGTGATAGATGCGCAGCATCGCCGGCCGCCTCAGCGGTTGCCCGAACGGTTGCCGCCGCGACCCGACGGCCGACCGCCGCCGTGCCGACCGCCTTGCGGGCGATTGCCGCCATGACCTTGCGGGCGTGCCGGATTGCCGGGCGTGCGGTTGTCCTGGCCCTGGCCTTGTCCGTGCGGGCGCGAACCGCGGTTGCCCGGGGCACGATTGCCGCCAAGGCCCGGACCACGCGATTCGGTGCCGAAACTGCCGTAGGGGCTGCCCGCCGCGCGGCCCTGGTTGCCGCCGGCCTGGCGGCGGTTGCCGGCGACACCACCGGGGTTGCCACGCGAAGCAGCGGCACGGGGGCCGCCGTCGCGGCTCTCGCCGGCAAACCAGCTGCGCACCGATGGCAACTCCTGGCCCGGCGCCACGCGCCGGCTCTTCTTGCCGCCACGCTTGCCTCCCGCCGCGCCACGTTCAGGGCGCGCCAGGTTGCCGTTGACTTCCTTGCCGTCGCGCCGCGGCGGCTTGCGGCCGCGTACGGGTTCCTCGCGGATGCGGTCGTACGCGCGCAGCTCGCGCGCCTCGTCCTGGCCGCCGGTCCAGGCGGTGCCGGCGCCACGCTCGGGGCGGTATTCGGTGACGTTGCGACTGGTGCGGCGCTGGTGCAGCACCGGGCTCAGGGTCAGTACCGGTTGCGCGGGACCGAGGCCGCTGGTCTGGCGCAGCTGCTTGACGCCCTCGGCGTCGAGCGCTTCGCATTCGCCACGGCGCAGGTGGCGCGGCAGCTCGATGCCGCCGTAGCGGATGCGCTTGAGCCGGCTGACCAGGAAACCCTGTGAATCCCACAGGCGGCGTACTTCGCGGTTGCGGCCCTCGCGGATCACCACGCGGAACCAGCTGTGGCTGCCGCCGCGGCTGATCACGGCGATCTCGTCGAAGCGGGCCGGGCCGTCATCCAGCTCCACGCCGGCCTTGAGTTTCTCGATGACCTCGTCGGGTACTTCGCCGTGCACGCGGCACAGGTATTCGCGCTCGAGGCCGCTCTTGGGATGCATCAGCGCGTTGGCCAGCTCGCCGTCGGTGGTCAGCAACAGCAGGCCGGTGGTGTTGATGTCGAGGCGGCCCACGGCGACCCAGCGCGCGCCCTTCAGGCGTGGCAGCTGCTCGAACACGGTGGGGCGGCCTTCGGGATCCTCGCGGGTGGTCAGCTCGCCTTCGGGCTTGTGGTAGATCAGCACCTCGGTATCGTCGCGGCTGTCGGTGGCCACCACGAATTGCTTGCCGTCCATGATCACGCGGTCACCCGACTTCACACTCATGCCGATGCTGGCGGGAGCGCCATTCAGCTCGACTTCGCCGGACTGGATGCGCTGTTCGAGCATGCGGCGCGAGCCGAGGCCGGCGTTGGCCAGCACCTTGTGCAGGCGTTCTTCCAGGGCGGGGGCGTCGCTGTCGGCGCGCGGTTCGCGCTTCAGGGACAAAACGGATTTTTGCGGCGCATTCATGCGCGGTACTCCTCGGGATCTTGCTCGGCGGCGTCGGGTTCGGCGTCCGCAGCGGGGTTCGCTGCCTCGTCGGCAGTGGTTGTCGGGGGCTCGGCGGGCAGGCTCGGGTCGGAGCCGGCATCGCCGGATTCGGAGGCGACCGTCGTTTCGGCGGCGGTCGCGTTGTCGTGCTCGTCGGCTGCCGCATCGACGGAATCCTGCTCGTGCAGGAGTTCCTCGTCCGGGTCGATCGGCAGGTCGCGCACGACGCTGGCGGGCAGGGGCTCGGGCTCGAAGCGCAGCTGCGGGTCTTCCAGGTCGCGGATCTCCGACAGCGGCGGCAGCTGGTCCAGCGATTTCAGGTTGAAGTAGTCGAGGAACGCGCGGGTGGTGCCGAACAGCGCCGGCTTGCCGGGCACGTCGCGGTAGCCGACCACGCGGATCCACTCGCGCTCCTCCATCGTCTTGATGATGTTGGAGGACACCACCACGCCGCGGATCTGCTCGATCTCCGGGCGGGTGATCGGCTGGCGATAGGCGATCAGCGCCAGCGTTTCCAGCAGTGCGCGCGAGTAGCGGCTGGGCCGCTCGGTCCACATGCGCGAGATCCACGGGTGCACGTCCTGGCGCACCTGGTAGCGGAAGCCGGAGGCCACTTCCTTCAGCTCGATGCCGCGGCCGGCGCAATCTTCGGCCAGTGCCTCGATCGCCCTGGCGACCTGTTCGCGGCTGACCTCGTCGGCCTCGTTGAACAGCTCGCCCAGCTGCTGCACGGTCATTGGCTGGGTGGAGGCCAGCAGGGCGGCCTCGACGATGGGTTTGAGTTGCTCGATCTGCATGACCTTGGGTTCGGATGCCGGTTTGATCGGTACTGCTCAGTGGATGTCGTTCATTCGCCGGACGATTCGACCAGTGCCGATTCGCCCGCCTGGTCGTCGTCCGCCGGCGCGTCAGCGGGCTCCTCGGCGTGGCTCGCCTTGGCCTTCACGTAGATCGGCGCCAGCGGCTCTTCCTGGACGATCTCGATCAGCATTTCCTTGGCCAGCTCCAGCATGGCCAGGAAGGTCACCACGATGCCCAGCCGCCCTTCGCTGACATCGAACAGGCTCTCGAAGCGACGGAAGCTGGCGTCGTCCAGCCGGCTCAGCAATTCGCCCATGCGCTGGCGCACGCTGAGCGTCTCGCGCTTGATCGCGTGGTGTCCGAACAGCTCGGCCCGGTGCATCACGTCCTTCAGGGCCAGCAGCAGCTCGGTCAGCTCCAGCGGCGGCGGCAACCTGATCACGTTGCGTTCGCCCACGTCGGCGTGCACCACCGCCGTGTCGCGCTCCAGCCGAGGCATCGCCTCGATGTCCTCGGCGGCGCGCTTGTACCGTTCGTACTCCTGCAAGCGCCGTACCAGTTCGGCACGGGGGTCCTCTTCCAGCCCTTCCTCGGCCGGCGGTCGCGGCAGCAGCAGTCGCGACTTGATCTCGGCCAGGATCGCGGCCATCAGCAGGTACTCGGCGGCCAGCTCCAGCCGTATCACGTCCCGCATCAGCTCGATGTAGGCCATGTACTGCCGGGTGATCTCGGCAACCGGGATGTCCAGGATGTCGAGGTTCTGCCGGCGGATCAGGTACAGCAGCAGGTCCAGCGGCCCCTCGAACGCCTCCAGGATGACCTCGAGCGCATCCGGCGGAATGTACAGGTCCTGCGGCATCTGCAGCAGCGGCTGACCGTGCACGATGGCCAGCGGCATTTCCTGCTGTTGCGGTACCGGCGCAAATGCGTCCTGCGGTGCGACGACCTGGCTCTGTGGCTCGACGGGCTCAGTGCTCATCAATGCGTGTCATGGGCCGTCTTCAGCGGCTGTGCAGTGCGTTCAACATGATCGGATCCATTCCCATGCCGGCACGGCACCGGATGTCCGTACTCGGAACACAGCGGTGAGGCGGTATTCCCGGGGTACTGCGTTCTTCACACTTGTTCGGTCGAGGCGCGGCGGACGCCATCGTCACGACGGGCATGACGAAGCCACTCGATGGCGGTTCGGTCAGGCAGGTCGTCAGCGACCATCGCGCGTCGACTGCGGGTTGTCAGCCACGGCAGGGACGTCAAGCCAGGGAGGGCGGGAAACGACGCCACCGGCTGTTCACTGGTCGGTTCGAGAGCAATCGAATGGATGCCAAGGGGCGCCGGAAGTGCTCGGCAAACAATTCCATGGAGCCACGCGTGGGGCAAGAGTAGCGGTTAGTTGGCGCCAAGTCCAGCGCAGGCCACCAGTGGCCGTGGCCGCCCGCAAGGCGCCGGCGGCGGGTGTTTGCCGGTTTCGCACCGACGCCGTCGACAGGCACAATAGGCGGACTGCGCCAGAGGGAACCGATGCGCCGTGAGTGCGGCAGGGGCCGCATGTGACCTAATGCGTCGAATTGGGTCAGGCTCGCGTCAGCATCGTATTGGGCGACGCCGGGCAGGCAGTGACACGCGTCGCGATGGCGGTGCTGCCACGATGCAGGTTCCGGGTCCGGGTGGCCCGGTGGGCGAGACGCATGCAGGTCCGGAGCGGCGTTCGGCAGGGTGTGGCATATGGGATGGCATGGTGATTGCTTCGGCAATAGCAGACCATTCTGACCGGCCATGGCGCAGCGTATCGCCGGCGAATGATGCGGCAGCAAGATTTCAGGACGATGTTGGACGCAATGCCCTCATCGGGGCGCAAGTGCAAACGGGCGGTGGAACTGATGGCGATCGACAAGAACGGGCAAGGTGGCGGCGCACCGGAGCAGCTGCGTCCGGCGCGCATGCAGATCGAGACGACGGTGCTGATGAGCAGCAATGGCGAGTCGCGCCCGACCGAGCTGGTCGATATTTCGGCGACCGGTGCGCTGTTGCGTCGCCCGCTGGGCTGGTCGGGTCACGTCGGGCAAAGCTGGGTGCTCGACATGATCTTCGGCAACAACCTGCACATCCACCTCGAAGCCGTGGTGGCGCGTATCTCCGACCACCACATCGGTTTTTCCTACAGCCGCATCCCCGAGGACAAGCAGGTGCCGCTGTGGAACCTGCTGGGTGGTTACGCCGATATTCTGGAGCACTGGAAGGACGGCTGAGCGAACGCGGCCAGCCCATGAAAACGCCCGCATGCGCGGGCGTTTTCGGTTGCGGGTGCCGCGCGGAACTCAGGCCGGGACTTTTTTCTCGTCGCGTAGTTCGCGGCGCAGGATCTTGCCCACGTTGCTCTTGGGCAGGCTGTCGCGGAACTCGATCAGCTTGGGCCGCTTGTAGCCGGTGAGGTTCTCGCGGCAGAACTGCTTGAGCGCCTCCTCGGTGAGGTTCGGGTCCTTGCGCACCACGAACAGCTTCACCACTTCGCCGGAATGTTCGTCCGGCACGCCGACCGCAGCCACCTCGAGCACGCCGGGATGCTGCATGACGGTGTCCTCGACCTCGTTCGGGTACACGTTGAAGCCGGATACCAGGATCATGTCCTTCTTGCGGTCGACGATATAGAAGTAGCCATTCGCGTCCATCTTCGCGATGTCGCCGGTGTGCAGCCAGCCATCGGCATCGAGCACCTTGGCGGTCTCGTCCGGACGGTTCCAGTAGCCCTTCATGACTTGCGGGCCCTGCACCATCAGCTCGCCGACTTCGCCGAGCGGCAGCGGTTTGCCTTCCTCCGACCAGATCGCCACGTTGGTGGACGGCACCGGCAGGCCGATCGAACCGTTGTATTCCTTGAGGTCGAGCGGGTTGATGCAGACCGCCGGCGAGGTTTCGGTCAACCCGTAGGCCTCGGCCAGGGTGCAGCCGGTGACCTTCTTCCAGCGTTCGGCCACGGCGCGCTGCACCGCCATGCCGCCGCCCAGGGTCAGGTGCAGTTTCGAGAAGTCCAGCTCGGAGAAACCGGGCGTGTTGAGCAGGCCGTTGAACAGCGTGTTGACACCGGTCAGCGCGGTGAAGCCGGACTTGCGCAGTTCCTTGACGAAGCCGGGCATGTCGCGCGGGTTGGTGATCAGCCAGTTGAGACCGCCCAGGCGCATGAACACCAGGCCGTTCGCAGTCAGCGAGAAGATGTGGTACAGCGGCAGCGCGGTGATGATCACCTCTTCGCCGGGCGTGACCAGGTCGGTGCCGATCCACGCGGCGGCCTGCAGCGTGTTCGCCACCATGTTGCCGTGGGTCAGCATCGCACCCTTGGCTACGCCGGTGGTGCCGCCGGTGTATTGCAGGAAGGCGATGTCGTCGTGGCCCAGCGTCACCGGCTGCAGCGGATGCGCCGCGCCGCGCGCCAGCGCGTCGCGAAAGCGCACGGCCTGCGGCAGGTCGAACGCAGGCACCATCTTCTTCACGTGCTTCAGCACGAAGTTGATCAGCGCGCCCTTGGGGAAGCCGAGCAGGTCGCCGATGCCGGTGGTGATGATGTGCTGCACGTGGGTCTCGGCCACCACGTGCTGCAGGGTGCCGGCGAAGTTGTCCAGCACCACGATCGCCTTGGCGCCGGAATCCTCCAGCTGGTGCTTGAGCTCGCGCGCGGTATACATCGGGTTGGTGTTGACCACCACCAGGCCGGCGCGCAGCGTGCCGAACAACGCGATCGGATACTGCAGCACGTTCGGCATCATGATCGCGACACGATCGCCCTTGCCGAGCTTGAGCACGCCGGTGAGGTAGCCGGCGAACTGGCGGCTCATCTCGTCGATCTGGCCGTAGCTGAGCTGACGGCCGAAGCTGGCGAACGCCGGGCGGTCGCGGAAGCGGGTGAACGCCTCTTCCAGCACCGCCGGTACCGAAGCATATTGACTGACGTCGATCTGTTCAGGCACGCCGGCTGGATAGTTCTCCAGCCACGGACGTTCGTTGCTCATGCTTTGGTTCCCTGTTTTGTCGATGACGATGGAGCGAATGATGGAATCGAATGGCGCCAGCCTCCATCATGGCCCATGCGCCGGTTGATTGGAGCATACGCCCGCGTACAGCGGCAAGCCGCACTGCAGCGAGTTGCGTCGATGAGAGCACTGGGGAAAACCGTTTTTTTGCCGATCGTCCTGCTGCTCGCGCTGGCGTTGCCGGCCTGTCGACGCACGCCGGACGAGGCGCAGGTGCGCGCCGCCATCGCGTCGATCGCACGGGCGGCCGAAGCGGGTTCGGCCAGCGATGTGGGCGCTCCGCTGAGCGATGACTTCGACGGCAATGCGGGGCAACTGGACCGGCGCGGATTGACCGGCATGATCAGGCTGCTGGCGCTGCGCGGCGAACACATCGGGGTGACCATGGGGCCGGTGTCGGTCGAACCCCGTGGCGAACGGATGGTGGCGAGCTTCACCGTCACGCTGACCAGCGGTGGCAAGCTGCTGCCCGACCAGTTGGGGGTCTATCAAGTCGAGTCCGCGTGGCGCAAGGAAGACGGCTCGTGGCGTTGCTACACAGCGAGCTGGAAGCATTCATTGTAGGAGCCCGCCTGCGGGCGATGCTTTGAAAGCCGGGATTCGGGATTCGGGATTCGCAAAAGCAAGAGCCCGCCGCGAGCGGGTTCCTGCGATTTCTTTGCGTGCAAGAAAACCGCCCCGAGACCAGGGCGGTTTTCGTTCGACACAAGGCTCGCGCTGGGGTTCAGGCGGCCTTTTTGCCCGCCAACTGGCGCAGCACGTACTGCAGGATGCCGCCGTGGCGGAAGAACTCGCGCTCCTTCGGCGTCAGCAGCATCACGTTCACGACGAACTGTTTCTTGCTGCCATCGGCGGCGGTGGCGGTGACCGTGGCTTCCCGTGAGTTGCCGTCATTCAGTCCGGTGATGTCGAAGGTCTCCTTGCCGGTCAGCCCCAGCGTCTGCGCGTTCTGGCCGTCCTTGAAGGTGCACGGCAGCACGCCCATGCCGACCAGGTTGGACCGGTGGATGCGCTCGAAGCTCTCGGCGATCACCGCCTTCACGCCCAGCAGCAAGGTGCCCTTGGCCGCCCAGTCGCGCGAGGAGCCGGTGCCGTATTCCTTGCCGGCCAGCACCACCAGCGGTGTCTTCTCCGCCTTGTACTTCATCGCCGCGTCGTAGATCGCCAGCTGCTCGCCGCTCGGTACGTGCAAGGTGTAGCCGCCTTCGACGTTGTCGAGCAACAGGTTCTTGATGCGGATGTTGGCGAAGGTGCCGCGCACCATCACGTCGTCGTTGCCGCGGCGCGAGCCGTAGGAGTTGAAGTCCTTCGGCTCGACGCCCTTCCCGATCAGGAAGCGGCCCGCCGGGCTGTCCTTCTTGATCGCGCCAGCCGGCGAGATGTGGTCGGTGGTGATCGAGTCGCCGAACACGCCCAGCACGCGGGCGCCGTGGATGTCCTCGACCTTGCCCAGCGCCATGGTCATGCCGTCGAAGTAGGGCGGGTTCTTGATGTAGGTGGAATCGTCCCAGCGGTACACCGCGCCATCCGGCGAGGCGATCGCGTTCCAGCGGCTGTCGCCCTTGAACACGTCGGCGTAGTTCTTGGCGAACATCTCCGGGTTGATCGCGCCGGCGATGGCGTCGGAGATTTCCTGGTTGCTCGGCCAGATGTCCTTCAGATAGACCGGCTTGCCGTCGTTGCCGGTGCCGATGGCGTCGCGGGTCAGGTCGATGTTCAGCGTGCCGGCCAGCGCATAGGCGGCCACCAGCGGCGGCGAGGCCAGATAGTTCAGCTTGACCTCGGCGTGGACACGGCCCTCGAAGTTGCGGTTGCCGGAGAGCACCGCCGAGACCGCCAGGTCGCCGTCGGCAATGCCCTTGCTGATCTCCGCCGGCAGCGGGCCGGAGTTGCCGATGCAGGTGGTGCAGCCGTAGCCCACCAGGTAGAAGTTGATCTTCTCCAGTTCCTGCAGCAGGCCGGTCTTTTCCAGGTAGTCGGTGACCACCTTCGAGCCTGGCGCGAGCGAGGTCTTCACCCACGGCTTGGCCTTCAGTCCCTTCGCCGCGGCCTTCTTGGCCAGGATGCCGGCGCCCAGCATCACCGCCGGGTTGGAGGTGTTGGTACAGGAGGTGATCGCGGCGATCACCACCGCGCCGTCGCCGAGGCGGAAGCTCTCGCCGTTCTTCTCCACCAGCACGCCGGCTTCGTTGATGGCGTTGGCGGGATTGCCGATCGCACCGGAGCCGCCTTCGTTGACATAGCGCTGGACGTCGCCGTTGCCCCTCTTGCGGTTGGCGGTGAGCGGGCCGACCACCTCGCGGAAGTTTCGCTGCGCATCGGCCAGCAGCACGCGATCCTGCGGACGCTTCGGGCCGGCCATCGACGGTTTCACATCGGCCAGGTTGAGCTCCAGCACCGCGGAGAAATCCGGAACCGGGGTGTTCTCGTCATGCCACAGGCCCTGCGCCTTGGCGTAAGACTCGACCAGTGCGATCTGTTCCGCGCTGCGGCCGGACAGGCGCAGGTAGTTCAGCGCCTCCTGGTCGATCGGGAAGATGCCGCAGGTGGCGCCGTACTCGGGCGCCATGTTGCCGATGGTGGCGCGGTCGGCCAACGCCAGGTGCTTCAGGCCCGGGCCGAAGAACTCCACGAACTTGCCCACCACGCCCAGCTTGCGCAGCATCTGGGTGACGGTGAGCACCAGGTCGGTGGCGGTGACGCCTTCGCCCAGCTTGCCGGAGAGTTTGACGCCGACCACCTGCGGAATCAGCATGGAGGAGGGCTGGCCCAGCATCGCCGCCTCGGCCTCGATGCCGCCCACGCCCCAGCCCAGCACGCCCAGGCCGTTGATCATGGTGGTGTGCGAGTCGGTGCCGAACACGGTGTCCGGATACGCCCACAGCTGGCCATCGATTTCACTGCCCATGACCACACGGGCCAGATGTTCCAGGTTCACCTGGTGCACGATGCCGGTGCGCGGCGGCACCACCTTGAAGCTGTTGAACGCCTTCTGGCCCCAGCGCAGGAAGCTGTAGCGTTCCTGGTTGCGCTGGAACTCGATCCCGACGTTCTGTTCCAGCGCGTCCTCGGAGCCGAACACGTCCACCTGCACCGAGTGGTCGATGACCAGCTCGACCGGCGTCAGCGGGTTGATCTGGGTGGCGTCACCGCCCAGTTTCACCACCGCGTCGCGCATGGCGGCCAGATCCACCACGCAAGGCACGCCGGTGAAGTCCTGCAGGATCACGCGCGCCGGCATGAAGGCGATCTCGGTGGACGGCTCGGCCTTGGCGTCCCACGTTGCGACGGCCTCGACCTCCTTCGCGGTGACGTCGACACCGTCCTCGTGGCGCAGCAGGTTTTCCAGCAGGATCTTCATCGAGTACGGCAGCCGCTTCAGGTCGAAGCGCCGGCCCAGCTTGGTCAGGCTGGCGAAGGCGTACTTCTTGCCGTTGACCTCGAGGGTGTCGCGTACGGAAAAGGTGTCTTTCATGGGGACGTGCTCCTGGCTGGATCCTGCGGCTGGGATGACTCGACGACGCTGCCGGAACGGCACAGGGATGGCCTTTCCGGCAAAAACGCGATTATCGCGCAAACCCCGCAGGGCCGCGACTCGGCGGCGCCCGGCGAAGGCTGCAATGCGGCCATGCCAGGCGCCGGCAGGCCGCATCGACGGGGTACACTGCGCGCAGTTTTGTGGCGACTTCGCCGCACAGGATGGATCCGATGCCCGGCACACGCAAACGCCTTTGATGACATGCAGCATGCGATGATTTCGATGGGCCTGGCCGCGGTTTCGCTGCGCGATCTCGCGCTGGTGCAGGCGGTGCACCGCCATGGCAGTTTCAACAGTGCCGCGCGGGCGATGCACATCAGCCCCTCCGGGTTGTCGCACCAGGTACAGAAGGTGGAGCAGGCGCTGGGCGCGCCGCTGTTCGAGCGCGGCGGCCGGAAGATCGTGCCTACCGCCGGCGGCCAGCGTTTGCTGCAGCAGATCGATGCGCTGCTGGCCGCCGCCGAGCACCTGCAGCAGGTCGCCCGCGCCGGCGCGGTCGCCTTCGGCGGCGAGCTGCGTCTGGGCGTGCCGGCCTCGCTGGGGCCGTATCTGCTGCCGCACCTGATCGCACCGTTTCCGCAGCATTTCCCCGGCGCGCGGCTGGGCATCTCCGAAGGCAAGCCGCGCGGGCTGCTGCGCCGCCTGGGCGAGGGCGAACTCGACGCGGTGCTGGCGCCGCCGGCGATGGCGGTGAGCGGGATCGCCTCGCGCCCGCTGTTCTTCGAGCCGTGGGAACTGATGCTGCGCGCCGACCATCCACTGGCCGGCCACGACAGCATCGCGCTGGCCCAGCTCGATCCGGCCGAGGCCATGCTGATGGCCGAAAGCCACGCTGACGGCCTCGATGGTGACGGCAGCGAGCACGGTCACGTGCAGGACGTCAGCCTGGAAAGCCTGGCCGCCCTGGTCAGCCTGCGCGGCGGCTATGCGTTGGTGCCGGCGCTGGCGCACGAGCGGTTGGCCTCGATGCCGAACATCGCGCTGGCAAAGCTCAAGGGGCAGACGAGCGGCCGCGAGATCGCGCTGTACTGGCGCGACGCCTCGCCTTGGCACGATGACCTGCAAGCCTTCGCCGAGCTGCTGCGCAAGCTGGCCAGGCAGCGGCCGGGGCTGCGCGTGGTCGCGGCCAAGGCGAAGGCGGCTGCACCCTGAGCTTGTGGTGGGCCACCCGCCGCTGCTGCGCCTTGCGCCGATCAGAGCTCCAGATGCATACGCAGCGCCACGAAGCGCGCCGGCCCGCGATCGCGGTTGTAGCCAGGGTTGCGCACCAGTTGCAGGTCGGGGCTCAGGGTCAGGTACGGGCCGACCGCGCAGCTGTAGTAGACCTCGAGCAATTGTTCCCGGCCGTAGCGCAGCGCGCCATCGCCCAGCACGAAGCCGCTGCCGCCCAGCGCGAGGTATTCGCGATGCCCCGGCGAAAGTGCATTGAGCGCGACGCCGACGCCGAGACGATCGCCGGGACGGTTCCAGTGCGCGCCCGACAACTGGAAGCCGCCGCTGAGGGTGCGGTCGACCTCGGTGAAGGCGAACGATTCGGTGCGGCCGTCGTTCCAGCCGGCGCGCAGGAACAGGCCGGTGTCGCCGTGGTCGGCCAGCGGCAGCTCGCCGTTGAGGCCGAAGCCATACTTGCGCCGGCCGGGGCGCTCGTCGGCGGTGATGTCGGGCACGCTGCCGCTGGCCTGCGCGGTGGCGATGGCCTGCCGGTACACGCCCATCGAGGCGATGTTGCGGAAGGCCAGCAGGCGCAACGCCCAGCCATCCGGCTCGGGCTGCACGGTCAGCTCGACCTGCTCGCCGCGGGCCTGGCGCAACGACGGCACCAGGCGCTGGCCGTTGGCGTGCACGGGCATCCGGTAGATGCCGTAGCGCAGGCTCCAGCCCGCATCCACCCAGGCCAGCATCACGCCGTCGGTGTAGCCGCGGGTATCGGCGGCGAAATCCCAGGCGGTGTCGTTGAACAGCGTCCAGTTCATGAACTGGGTGCGCGTGCTGCCGGCGTAGCGGTTCTTGTCGAAGTCGTCGCTGGCGGCCATCTTGCCGATCTTGACCTCGACCCGCCGCACGGCTTCCGCGCCCGGCAGCTGATCCTGGGCACGCTCCCCTGTCGAGGTGGCGTCGCCGAGGGGCAGCGTCCAGCGCAGGAAGCGGCGGGCCACGTAGGGGCCCTTGCCGAGCCCGGTGGTGCCGGAGCGGATCACGTCGCCGTTGGTCAGGCCGCCCAGGCCGGTGGCGTCGCTGACGCCGCCGCCCTTGAACATTTCCACGTCGAGGTAGAACTGCAGGCGTGCGGGCAGGGCCACGCCGAAGTAGGCGCCGAAGGTGTTCGAGCGTCTGGTGTCGCTGCGGGCGTGCAGGCTCAGTGGGCCGGCGTAGGGCGAGTGCAGCGGGGACTGGTGCTGGTCGACGAAGGTGTACTGCGCGCCCAGCCACTGGGGCACGAACAGCGGTGCGTCGCCGGCGTGGGCGAGTGCGGCAGCCAGCGCCAGCGGCGCGGCGAGGAGGAAACGGGTGAAGCGCATGGTCTCGTTCCGTGCGGGGCCACGGAGCGAGCGGGTCAGACCGGTCCGGTCCCGCTCACGGCCGTGCCGTGATGGTATGACCGCGGTGGGCACGGCGACGCTGGTGCGTCGCGCTGCCGCCGCAACTACTGGCGGGATCGTCGTTCATCTGGGTTGCAATTGTCCGATGGGCCCCCGGGCGGGCGCGCGCATGATCGGCGCGCGCGACCAGTGTGTCAATGCCGGTCGCGTGCGTCGGCGGGTTTCGTCACGAGCCGCGCGAGGCGCGCTTGCGGTCGTTCTCGGTGAGGTGCTTCTTGCGCAGGCGGATTTCCTTCGGGGTGACCTCGACCAGCTCGTCGTCGTCGATGAAGTCCAGCGCCTGTTCCAGCGTGAACTTGATCGCCGGGGTCAGCTGGATCGCATCGTCCTTGCCCGAGGCGCGCATGTTGGTCAGCGGCTTGGGCTTGATCACGTTCACCGTGAGGTCGTTGTCCTTGGCGTGGATGCCGACCAGCTGGCCTTCGTACACGTTGTCGCCCTCGGCCGCGAACAGCTTGCCGCGATCCTGCAGCGGCCCCAGCGAGTAGGCCGGGGTGGTGCCGCCGGCGTTGGCGATCATCACGCCGTTGAGGCGCTTGGCGATCTGGCCTTCCTCCTTCGGGCCGTAGTGGTCGAACACGTGGAACAGTAGGCCCGAGCCCTGGGTGAGGGTCTTGAACTGGTTCTGGAAGCCGATCAGACCACGCGCCGGGATCATGTATTCCAGACGTACGCGGCCCTTGCCGTCGGGCTCCATGTTTTTCAGCTGGCCCTTGCGCATGCCCAGGCGTTCCATCACCGGACCCTGGTGGGTCTCCTCGACGTCGACCACCAGCTGCTCGATCGGCTCCATCTTCTGGCCGTCGATTTCCTTGATGATCACTTCCGGGCGCGACACAGCCAGCTCGTAGCCTTCGCGGCGCATGTTCTCGATCAGCACCGACAGGTGCAGCTCGCCGCGGCCGGAGACCAGGAACTTGTCGGCGTCCGAACCCTGCTCGACCTTCAGCGCCACGTTGTGCACCTGCTCGCGCTCCAGGCGGTCCTTGAGCTGGCGGCTGGTGAGGAACTTGCCGCCGCTGAGGTCCTTGTTGCCGGCGAACGGCGAATTGTTCACCTGGAAAGTCATGCTGATGGTCGGCTCGTCGACGGTCAGCGCGGGCAACGCCTCGGGTGCATCCAGCGCGGTGATGGTATCGGAGATGGTCAGGTCGGCGATGCCGGAGATGGCCACGATGTCGCCGGCCTCCGCGGTTTCCTGCTCGATGCGCTCCAGGCCCATGAAGCCGAGCACCTGCAGCACCTTGCCCTGGCGCTTCTTGCCATGGCGGTCGATCACCGCCACCGGCATGTTCTTCTTCAGCGTGCCGCGCTGGATGCGGCCGATGCCGATCACGCCGACGAAGTTGTTGTAGTCCAGCTGGCTGATGCGCATCTGGAACGGGCCGTCCGGATCGACGTCGGGCTTGCTGACGTGCTGCATGATCGCTTCGTACAGCGGGGTCATGTCGCCTTCGCGCACGCTGTCGTCGAGGCTGGCGTAGCCGTTCAGCGCCGAGGCGTAGACGATCGGAAAATCCATCTGCTCGGGGGTGGCGCCGAGGCGGTCGAACAGATCCCACACCTGCTCGACGACCCACTCGGGGCGGGCGCCGGGACGGTCGACCTTGTTCACCACCACGATCGGCTTGAAGCCCATCGCGAACGCCTTCTGCGTCACGAAGCGGGTCTGCGGCATCGGGCCGTCCATCGCGTCGACCAGGATCAGCACCGAGTCCACCATCGACAGCACGCGCTCCACCTCGCCGCCGAAGTCGGCGTGGCCGGGGGTGTCGACGATGTTGATGCGGTTGCCGTTCCAGGTGATCGCGGTGTTCTTGGCCAGGATGGTGATGCCGCGTTCCTTTTCCTGGTCGTTCGAGTCCATCACGCGCTCGGCCAGCACGGTGCGCTCGTTGAGCGTGCCGGACTGCTTGAGCAGGCAATCGACGAGGGTGGTCTTGCCGTGGTCGACGTGGGCGACGATGGCGATATTGCGCAGTTTTTCGATGGACATGGGATCGGCTCGGGCGGCGCGGAGGCCGTCGCGCAGGTTTTTGAAGGGCGAATTAACCGATTATACGGACTTGTGTGACAACTTGCCCGTCATTTCTTCGGTCCGTTCATCCAGCCTGCAGCCCCGAGCCGTGGGTGCGCTACACCACCCCGAGGAGATAGTACGCGGCGATCACCACCAGCACCGCCAGGGTCTTGATCACGGTGATCGCGAAGATGTCGCGGTAGGACTGCCGGTGGGTGAGCCCGGTCACCGCCAGCAGGGTGATCACCGCGCCGTTGTGCGGCAGCGTGTCCATGCCGCCGGAGGCCATCGCGGCCACCCGGTGCAGCACCTCCATCGGGATGCCGGCGGCGTGCGCGTTGGCGATGAAGGTCTCGGCCATCGCGCCCAGCGCGATGCTCATGCCGCCGGAGGCCGAACCGGTGATGCCGGCCAGCGCGGTCACGGTGACCGCCTCGTTGAGCAGCGGGTTGGGGATCGTGTGCAGCGCGTCGGCGACCAGTTTGAAGCCGGGTAGGGCGGCGATCACCGCGCCGAAGCCGTACTCGGAAGCCGTGTTCATCGAGGCCAGCAGCGCGCCGCCGACCGCGGCCTGGCTGCCGGCGGCGAGGTGCGCGGTCACTGCGCGCCAGGCGAACGCCAGCACGCACAGGATGCCGACCAGCAGCGCGCCCTCGACCGCCCAGATCGCGGCCACCTTCGACACTTCCTGCACCACCGGCTTCGCGCTGCCCACTACGCTGGGCAGGAACGACTGCGTCTCGCCGTAGAGGCGCGGGATCAGGTCGGTGAACAGCTTGTTGCACACGCCGACCAGCACCAGCGGCAGCAGCGCGACCAGCGGATGGGCCAGCTTGTCGCCCTCGAACGGAGCCGGCTCGTTGCGCAGGTTGTCGCCGTAGCCCTCGCCGGCCGCGGCGGCCTTGCGCCGACGCCAGTCGAGGTAGCTCAGCCCGATGGCCAGGATGAACACCGCGCCGATCGTGCCCAGCCACGGCGCCGCCCAGGTGTTGGTGCCGAAGAACGAAGTGGGGATGATGTTCTGGATCTGCGGCGTACCCGGCAGCGAATCCATGGTGAAGGTGAACGCACCCAGCGCGATGGTGCCCGGGATCAGCCGTTTCGGTATGTCGGACTGGTGGAACAGTTCCGCCGCAAACGGATACACCGCGAACACCACCACGAACAGCGAGACTCCGCCGTAGGTCAGCAGCGCGCACACCAGCACGATGGAGAGAATCGCCCGGCTGCGCCCGACCAGGCCGATGGTGGCCGCCACGATCGCCTTGGAAAAACCCGACAGTTCGATCAGCTTGCCGAATACCGCGCCCAGCATGAATACCGGGAAGTACAGCTTGAGGAAGCCGACCATCCTGTCCATGAACAGGCCGGTGAACATCGGCGCCACCAGCGACGGCTCGGTCAGCAGCACCGCACCCAGCGCGGCGATCGGCGCAAACAGGATGACGCTGTAGCCACGATAGGCCGCGAACATCAGAAAGCACAGTGCGGCCAGCACGATCAGAAAAGCCATCCGTGAATCTCCCACCACGACAGGCCACGAGTATCCCGGACGCCCCATGCCGGCGGCACTGTACGAAGGTACAAGTGCCGCCAGCGTGCGCCGCCGCCTACTCTCCCCTCATCAGCATTCGCGCGAGCGATGCATTCACTGCAGGGGGGGATGTCATGAAGCGTACGCATCTGAGTTCGGCGATTGGCCTGGTGCTGGGTTTTGCGTTCGGCGCGCCATTGCAGGCCCAACAGGTCCCTGTCGATGACAATATGACCCAGCAGGCTGCGACATCTCCAGGCCTGGCCAGGAAGAGCGAAGCTACCAAGCTGGAAGCCGTCAAGGTCACCGCGCGCCGCCGCGACGAGTGGTTGCAGGATGTACCGGTCGCCATTTCGGCCTTCAGCCAACAGCAGCTGTCGGATCTGCATGCGGACGATATTTCCGGTATCCAGCATGCGGTGCCGAATCTGTATCTCGACAAGGGCGATGGCGCGAACGCCGTCGTCTACATCCGCGGCGTCGGTCAGAACGACTCGCTGGCCTTCGCCGATCCGGGTGTGGGCATCTATGTCGATGACGTGTTCGTCGCGCGCTCGCAGGCTGCCTTCCTGGAGTTGTTCGATGTCGACCGGGTCGAAGTACTGCGCGGTCCGCAAGGCACGTTGTACGGGCGCAATACCATCGGTGGCGCCATCAAGTTCGTTTCGTCGCCGCCACCGCGCACGCCCAAGGGCTACCTGGAGATGGGGGCCGGAAACTACGACCAGCGTGTGCTCAAGGCCAGCTTCGGCGGCCCGTTGGTCAAAGACACGCTGAATGGCAAGGTAGCCATCGCTTATTCCGAGCGTAACGGCTATGCCAGGAACACGGTGGACGGCAAAAGCGATGGTGACCAGAACACGCTGTCCGGGCGCGCCGCACTTGACTGGAAGCCGAGCGATCGCCTGCAGGTGCTGTTCAGCATGGATGGCAAGCGCGATCGACCTGATACCTCGCGCAGTCCGGTACGGGAAACGTCGATCACCGGTGCCACGTCGTCAGGCCAGTTGGTGACCTACCCGAGGGCTACCGATCCGTATGTCGTTGACGTCAACGCGAACGGGTTGTCGGATCTTACCGCCTATGGCGCATCGGTGACGGCGCGCTATCAGGCGTCGGATGCGGTGATGCTCGAATCAATCACGGCGTATCGCGACATGGACTTCAAACTGAATCTGGACACCGACGGTTCGCCGTTGCCGATCCTGGACATTTTGCTCAAGGAAAAGGAAAACCAGTTCAGCCAGGAGCTCCGCGCCAATTACGATGCGGGTGGCCCGCTCACCGGTACTGCGGGTATGTATTACTTCCACGACGACGACACCTCCTTCTCTGGTGTGGATGACGGGTCGGCCACCATCTTCGGCTTCCCGGTCACCATCTTCGGCTTTCCCAGCTCGAGTCTGGCCGACACGAAGCAGGTCACCAAGTCGTACGCCGCATTCGCCGACGCGTCCTACAACATCAACGATAAGCTCGCCCTCAGCGCGGGCTTGCGATACACCTACGAAGAAAAGACGTCGGGGCGGGAATTCGAGAATTTCTTCGATCCGGCCGTTTCGGTGATCAGGAAGACGCCGCCGTTTCTTGCCGGTGCGGGAGTGGTCGGGAAGCCAATCCATGGCAAAGCTGACTTCGATGCGTTGACGCCAAAATTCTCGTTGTCCTACAAACCGAACAGCGAGGTGTTGCTGTATGCCTCGGCGGCGCGTGGTTTCAAGAGCGGCGGCTTCGATGGCCGGGGCACGACCGATTTCAGCTTCCAGCCGTTCAAGCCGGAGTTCGTGTGGACTTACGAGGCCGGCGCCAAGACCGGCTGGATGGACGGTGCGTTGGTCCTCAACGCAGCCTATTTCTACAGCGATTACACGGATATGCAGGTGACCAGCTTTGGTGCGGATCCGGTCAGCGGCGTCTTCGTCAGCCTGTTCTCCAACGCTGCGGCTGCCACCATCCAGGGCTTGGAATTCGAACTGGCTGCACAGCCGAACCCGAACCTGTCGATCAACGCGACGCTGGGCCTGCTCGATGCCAATTATGACAAGTTCAGCACCTTGGTCGGCGGGGTGGTGACCGATGTCAGCAAACGCGACCTCGTCAACAGCCCCAAGCTCAACGCAAGCATCGGCGTCACCTGGACACATCCGGTCGCCAATGGTCTGGATGTCGTGTTGCATGGTGACGCCAACCATCGCAGCTCGTTGGCTACCGAAATCACCGATTCCCCGGTTCTGCGTCAGCGTGCCTACACCTTGCTGAACGCATTCGTCGGGTTGCGTTCGGCCAAAGACAAGTGGGAGGTGCGTGCCGGGGTACAAAATATCGGTAACGAAAAGGTGCACGTCCAAGGCTTTAATCTGGCGGAATTTCCCGGCGTGCAATTGGCTTTCTACACCGCGCCGCGCACCTACGACCTTCGCGTAATTTACCGTTATTGAGGGGAAGCTGAAGTTAGGGATGCGCTGATCGAGTCTCTGATCGTCATTCCAGCAAAAGCTGGAATCCAGTGTCCTCAAACCGTAGCCGAGGCACGGGATCCCCGTTTGACCAGCCTTCGGCTGTTGAAAGGCACCTCGCTGGGATGACGTCTTGTTCAGGCCTTCCTTAGACGACCTAATCTCACTTGAAGGTTATTGCGCTTCCGCAAGTCAATAAAATCCGTAAGAATCACAGGAGCATCTCATGCGCAAGCTACGAGTCACCCGATTCTTTCGTCCGGTATCTTTTGGCATCAAGAGAGCAGTGATTGTCGGAGCCGGGATATTCGCCATCGCGTTTGGCAGTTCGGCAGCCGCTGGCTCCACGACGCTTGAGGCCAGTTACAGTTCCAATATCCAGAATGGCTGGGAACGTGTCGAACGTTGGCGCGATACCGAGCCTGCATTTACTCAGGAGTCTTTCCCCACTGACGGACGGGGTGATCAGTCGGGTCAACGTGTGACGTTCTTCGGCAGCAGCAAACCGAATTCATCACGATTCCTCATGTATTACGCACCCGGCTGGAGCAGCAATACCAAACCGGTGCCAATATTGCTCGTGCACGGAGCGAATCAGGATGCTGATCTCGCGTGGGCCAATCCGAACGAAGCTGGTGGCTATGGCTGCGGCCGTGCGAGCTGTCCCACGACTGGTATGATGCAGTCGCTTTCAGCCGATGGCTACAAGGTATTCGCGCTGGGCCTGGCCCACAAGAATGGCGATGGCTATTTCTGGTCAGAGCAGATCGCGGATGCTGTTGCCATAATCAGAAGTCGCACCGGCGCTACACAGGTTGACGTGGTTGCCTGGTCCAAGGCGGCTTCCAATGCGCGGATGTACATTTCAAACGTGAAGAAGACCTGGGGTACAGCCTATCGAGGAGATGTTCGTCGTCTGCTGCTGCTCGGTTCGGCCAACAACGGAATCGACTTGTCTTTCCGTCATGGCTGGAGTTTCAGCCTTGTCGTTTATCCCGCATGCGGCGGCGTCATCAATGGCCCAACCCCGCACAATCAACTGATGTGCTACGGTTTTTTCCATGACGGAGCGGAGTGGACCTATGACTCCGCTTATTTTCCTGGCTCGGCACAATTGCTGAAGCGATGGGACTCGGTTTATCCGCTGCCAATCTATGAACAGGACTGGTACACGACTTATTTTGGTGGCCAGGGATATTATAGCAAAGGCCCAGGTATCGACGCCTATATGGGTAAATCACTGGTCGACGTGATTCGCAACTCACCATCGGCGCCAGGTGTTCGCGTGTACAACTTGTGCGGCAATCAGAACGACATAGCGCTCTTGCATAACGAACACACAGGGCCATCGGATGGCGTTGTTTTTATCCAGAGCTGCCGGGATGTAGTAGGTATTGCTAATGATGGTGGTGGTGCCACCATTGCGGTCAACCACCTGGAGCTGGGATGGGAGCCGCT
The DNA here is from genome assembly GCF_058789735.1 of Rhodanobacter sp. FW106-PBR-R2A-1-15. Taxonomy (NCBI): domain Bacteria; kingdom Pseudomonadati; phylum Pseudomonadota; class Gammaproteobacteria; order Lysobacterales; family Rhodanobacteraceae; genus Rhodanobacter; species Rhodanobacter sp. FW106-PBR-R2A-1-15. The sequence continues at coordinate 151,453 of NZ_JBYTEM010000004.1, forward strand.
TGCGATCGCCCAGGTCAAGGCCTGGCTGGATGCACCCTGACTGGACAGAATTTGAATCCGTCGCGAACGCAGCGGCGGCACTGTACCAAGGTACAAGTGCCCAGCTTCGCGTGCATGCCTAAGCTCCCTTCATCGGCATTCGCGTGAGCGATGCATTCACTGCAAAGGGGACGTCATGAAACGCACGCATCTGAGTTCGGCAATCGGCCTAGTTCTGGGTCTGGCCCTGGTGGCGCCACTGCAGGCACAGCAGACGAACGAGGATGCCAGTGCCAAGCCGACGGCGGCGAAGCAGGCCGAGGCGAAGCAGCTGCAGGAAGTGACGGTCAGCGCGCGTCGCCGCGACGAGTCGCTGGAAAAGGTGCCGGTCGCGGTCACCGCGTTCAGCGGCGAGGACATGAAGGACCTGCAGGCGAACAGCGTCGATGGCCTGCAGGGCGCGGTGCCGAACATGAACATCGTGCAGGGCCGCGGTTCGTCCTCGGCGGTGAACATCTTCATCCGCGGCATCGGTCAGCCCGACGCGCTGCAGACCTTCGATCCGGGCGTGGGCATGTACGTCGATGACGTCTACTACTCGCGCATCCAGGGCGGGTTGATCAGTCTGTTCGACGTCGAGCGCGTCGAAGTGCTGCGCGGTCCGCAAGGCACGTTGTACGGCAAGAACTCCACCGGCGGCGCGGTCAAGGTGGTGACGAGGAACCCGGGCGACAGTACCGAGGGCTCGGTCGAAGCCGGTTTCGGCAAGTTTGGCCGGCGTGAGGGCAAGTTCTATCTCGGCGGTCCGCTGGGCGACGCATGGTCGGCCTCGATCGCCGGCGGGTTGGCCCAGACCGACGGTTACGTCACCGATCCGTCCACCGGCCACAAGTACAACGACGAGGACAACAAGTCCGTGCGCGGCAAGCTGCGCTACCACCCGTCGGAGCATTTCGATGCGGTACTCAGCCTCGACTACACCAAGCAGGACACCGGCCTCACGCTGGGTCAGCCGGTCTCGGTGCTGAAGCGCACCGACCTGGTGTTTGGCTCGGTGAAGCTGTACACCCCGAATCCGGACCAGAAGTACGATTTCAGGACGCGCACCTCATTCAGTCCGGACAAGGGCCAGCAGCTCAAGCACGAAGGCGCCGCGCTGAACCTCAACTGGAAACTGTCCGACCGCTGGAACCTCAAGAGCATCAGCGCATTCCGCAAGCTCGACAGCGATTCCTACGTCGACATCGACGCCTCGCAGTTCCAGTTGGGCGACGTGCTGGTCGACTTCCGCCAGAAACAGGCCAGCCAGGAGCTGCAGCTGCAGTACGACAACGGCAGCAACCTGCAGGCGGTGTATGGCCTGTACTGGTTGCGCGAGACCGTGCCGTCGCACCAGGAAGCGTACGCCAGCGACCTGTTCGCGCTGGCCGGTAGACGGATCAATTTCCTGCGCACCATCGACGACGATCTCACCACCACCACCTACGCCGGCTTTGCCCACATGAACTGGGAGTTCGTGCCGAGCTGGACGCTGGCCGCGGGCGTGCGCTACAGCAGCGACCACAAGGATTACGACCGCAGCACCAGCACGTTCTGGGGCGTGCCGTTCGGCAGGTTGAACGAGACCGTGGCCTTCAACGCGAGCAAGCGCTGGAATGCTTGGACGCCCACGCTCAGCCTGCAGAAGCAGCTCGATCCGCAGACCATGGTCTATGCCTCGGCCAGCCGCGGCTTCAAGTCCGGTGGCTTCAACGGCCGCGCCAACACCAAGGCCGAAACGAAGAGTGCCGAGTACAACCCCGAGTACGTGTGGACCTACGAGCTGGGCCTGAAATGGCGTTCGGCCGACAACAAGCTGCAGGCGAACCTGGCCGCGTTCCACAGCAACTACACCGACTTCCAGGCCCGCGTGTCGGAAGTGCAGAACCCGGGCTCGATCACCCCGACCTTCGCCTTCCCGGTGATCAACGCGGCCAAGCTGAAGATGGACGGCATCGAGTTCGAAGGCGCCGCCGTGTTCGGCCAGGGCACCCGATTGTCGGCCCAGGTCGGCTACATGGACGCGCGCTACGCCAAGTTCGTCGACCATCGCCTGAATCCCAGCGACCCGTTGTACAACCCGCGCCTGCACGACCACGTGCCGTTCTCGCCGACCTGGACCTCGCGGGTTGCGGCCACGCAGGCCTTCACCCTGGGCGACGGCAGCGCCATCACCATCGGCGCCGACTGGTCGTACCGCAGCGAAACCTGGCTGAGCGTGGACAACTACGACGCCTTGAGCCAGAAGGCCTACTCGGTGACCGGCCTGTTCGGCATCTACGACTCCGCCGACGGCCACTGGCAGTTCCGCACCGGCGTGCGCAACCTCGGAGACAAGGTCTACAAGACCGATGGCCAGGAGTTCTCCAGCGTTGGCAATATCCGCACCGCGTACTACGGTATGCCGCGCAACTGGTACGCCAACGTGCGCTACAACTTCTGATCCACGCCGAGCCGCAGGAGCCCGCTGGCGGGTTCCTGCGGATACTTTGTGAACCTGCAAGACGGAGCGAGCCGATGAATACCCGATGGGTAGCCCGCCTGCTGTGGCTGGCCCTGCTGGCCAGCGGCGGCGTTTGTGCGAAAGACACCGGTTCGGGCCTGCCCGGATTGAAGCTGGACCCGGCGCGCACCGCCGTGGTCGGTCTCTCTTCCGGCGCCTACATGGCCGGCCAGGCGCAGATGGCCTACCCGGAGCTGTTCCCGAACGCGGCCCTGGTCGCGGGCGGCCCGTACGGCTGCGCTGGTGGCAAGCTGGACGTGGCACTGGGCAGCTGCATGAAAGGCACGCCGGCACCGGACGTGGCCGCGCTGGTGGCCCATGCCGCGAAGCGCTCGGCGGCGGGCGAGATCGGTGCGCTGAAGGATCTCGCCCATGCGCACGTCTATCTGCTGCACGGCAAGGACGATGCACTGGTGGCCCCTGCGGTGGCAGAGGCGGGGGTGCAGTTCTACCGGCAACTGCGCGACGCCACACCGGCGCTGAAGGGCATGCAGGTGCACGACGATGGCGCACGCGCGTTCGCACACAACCTGCCGATAGCCGCCCGCGGCGACAATTGCGACAAGTCGGTGGCGCCATATCTGGGCCACTGCGGCTTCGACGCGGCCGGCGAGATCTTCGCGCAGATGTTCGGCAAGCCGGCACGCTCGGCAGACAAGGCGCAAGGCGAGCTGCGCACGTTTGACCAGGACGCGCTGCGCCCGGAGGGCGCCGATGCGTTCCTGGCCGGCACCGGCTACGTCTACCTGCCGCCAGCCTGCCTCGCTGGCAAGCCCTGCGGCCTGGTGGTGGCGTTCCACGGCTGCAAGCAGAACGCCGATGCGGTGGGCAAGGCCTTCGTCGAGGACGCCGGCTTCAACCGCTGGGCTGACGTCTACGCCGTGGCGGTGCTATATCCTCAGACCCGCGCAAGTTTCGCGCCCTTGAATCCGCAAGCATGCTGGGACTGGTGGGGATATTCCGGAGCCGACTACGACACACGCCAGGGCGTACAGCTGCGCTGGGTGGTGAATGCGGTGCGGGCGCTGGGGATGCCGGCGGGGCATTGATGGCGGGGCGCCTCCGCTTCCTCCGCCGGCTGTCTGTAGGAGCGCACTTCGTGCGCGATGCTCTTGCTTCGTTCAGAGCGAGAAGCATCAGAGGCAAGAGCTTTCGTGCGCCTCTGGCGCCCGAGTTACTTTCTCTTTGCGTGGCCAAAGAGAAAGTAACCAAAGAGAAAGGCCACCCCGCTTGCGCGCTTTCCGGGCATCGGGCAACTGCTCCTGCGTTGCCTCCACTCGGGCATCCATGCCCTCGCCATGCCCGGAAAGTTCGCGGACGGGCTACGGGGTTTTTCGACAGCACATCGGGCAACCGCTCCCTGCGTTGCCTCCACTCCGGCATCCATGCCGTCGCCTGTGCTGGCGAAAAACTGGCCGGCATCCTTGCCGGCCACCCTGCGGGCTTTCCTTCGCCCGTCCGCCGCTGCAGAGGGGCCCCGGGTAGGGCAGCGCGCTCCCAGCGCGCACTCTTCAGAGGAGCCAGATCAAGAGCGGGAGCAAAGCCACGGCGAAGCGCCGCTTTGCCGTGGCTTTGGCTTTTCAGCTCTATCACCGAGTGCGGGCCAGGATGGCCCGCTGCTCTACCCGGGGTCCCTTGCGCGGCGGTGAGACGGGGTCGACAGGCCGCGCAGCGGGCGTTGCCAGGGATGGCAACGCCTTTTCGCACGGGCAGGATGCCCGTTCGAAAAAACCGGCCCCGGCTCACGAACTTGCCGGGCATGGCGAGGGCATGGATGCCCGAGTGGAGGCAACGCAGGAGCAGTTGCCCGATGCCCGGCAAGCGCCAAGCGGGGTGGCCTTTCTCTTGGGTTACTTTCTCTTTACTCCGGGCATCCTGCCCTACGCCCTTTGGGCCAGCTTCGCTGTTCGCGCACGCGTCGTGCGTGCGCGTGGCTACGCAAAGAGAAAGTGACTCGGTCGCCGCAGGCGATCGACCGCTCTTTGCTCTGAATGCAAAAAGAGCATCGCGCACAGGGTGCGCTCCTACAGGCACGGGAGGGCGAAGGCGCTTCGCTTTGATGGAGCAGCGCGGCGCGAGCGCGGCGTTGCAGCTGGAGACGTGCACGCCGTCGAGGCAGCGCCCATGCTGAGCGCCAGCGTCATCGCCATCGCCGCGCTGTGCTGGCTCGGCCTGCTGTTTGGCGTGGCGCTGCTCGGCGAGCGCCGCCCCCACATTTTCGAGAAGCGCTGGGCGATCGTGTACGCGCTGTCGCTGGCGATCCACTGCACCTCGTGGACGTTCTACGGCACCGTGACCCAGGCCAGCCGCTCGGGCTGGTGGCTGCCGCCGACCTTCGTCGGGGCGATCCTGATGTACCTGTTCGCGCTGGGTTTCCTGCGCCGGATGGTGCAACTGGTGCGCGAGTACAACGCCGGTTCGCTGGCCGACCTGATCGCGGTGCGGCTGGGGCGGCACCCGGGACTGGCGGCGCTGGTCACGGTGGTGGTGGTGATCGGCATCGTGCCGTACATCGCGCTGCAGCTGAAGGCGGTGGCGATGAGCTACGGCATCCTCAGTCACGGCCAGCTGGCCGAATCCAGCCCGTGGCAGGACAGCGCGCTGTACGTGGCATTGCTGATGGCGCTGTTCGCGATGCTGTTCGGCACCCGGCGCGCCTCGACCATGGCGCACAACCGCGGGCTGGTGCTGGCGATGGCGTTCGAATCGCTGTTCAAGCTGGGCGCGATGCTGGCGCTGGGCACGCTGTTGTTCGCCGCGTTGCCGGCGGATCTGCCGGCGAACGTACCGGCGCCGCCGGACAGCAGCGGCTTCCCGGCGCTGATCCTGCTCGGCGCACTGGCGATGTTCACCATGCCACACCAGTTCTACGCCGGCATCGTGGAATGCCGCGAGGACGGCCAGCTGCGCACCGCGCGCTGGCTGTTTCCGCTGTACCTGCTGCTGATCTCGCTGCCGATCCTGCCGCTGGCGCGGCTGGGTGACGCGTGGCTGGGCGCGAGCGGCGTGTCGTCGGACATGTACGTGCTGGCGCTGCCGCTGGCGCGCGGCGAACACGGGTTGGCGCTGGTCGCTTTCCTCGGTGGCCTGAGCGCCGCCACCAGCATGGTGGTGATCGCCACGCTCACGCTGAGCCTGATGGTGGTGAACCACTTCGTCGCGCCGCTGCGGGTGCGCGCCGGCTGGGGTCGCGACGAACACGGCGACCTGCGCGGCGAGTTGCTGAACTACCGACGCGTGGCAATCCTGGTGGTGATCCTGCTGGCCTGGGCCTACAGCCGGCTGCTGGCGGGCAACGAGGCGCTGGCCGACATCGGCGCGATTTCGTTCTCCGCGCTGGCCGGCTTGACCCCGGCGCTGCTGGCAGCGGTGTACCGGCCGCAACTGGGCTCGCGCGCGGTCATGGCCGGGCTGGCCGCCGGCACCCTGGTGTGGATGTATGCGGTGCTGCCGGCATTGCTGTCGTCCATGCCCGCATGGCTGCACGACGGCCCGTTCGGCCTGCACTGGCTGGCGCCGGACGGCCTGCTCGGGCTGGGCAACTGGAACCGGCTCGGTCGGGCCGTGGTGGTGAGCCTGCTGCTCAACGTCGCGGTGATGCTGGCGATGGCCGGTTCGCGCTACGGCAGGGTGGCGCGCACGGTCAGCGTGGGCGATGTCGGTCTGGTCGAACTGCGTGCGCTGGCGGCGCGCTTCCTGCCGCCGGAACGGGTCGAATACCTGTTCGCCAGCGCGCCCGCGGAGGGGCCGGCCGGCAGCGCGCGGGTCGCCGAGGTCGAGCACGAGCTGGCTGCGGTGATCGGCGCCGCCTCCGCGCGCCTGTTGCTGGAGGTGGTGCACCGGCAGGGCCGCGACGACCTCGATACGGTGGTCGCCATCGTCGGCGAGGCGGCGCAGGACCTGCGCTTCAACCAGCGCGTGCTGGAGGCGGCGCTGGAGAACATGAGCCAGGGCATCTGCGTGGTCGATGCCGAGCTGCGCCTGGTGGCCTGGAATACGCCGTACGCGCGACTGTTCGACTATCCGCCGGAGATGTTGCAGGTGGGCCGGCCGGTGGCCGAGCTGACCCGCCACAACATCGATATCGGCATGCTCGGTCCGGGCGAGGTGGAGCAGCGCGTGCAGCGCCGGCTGGCGCACATGCGCGAGGGCACCCGGCATCTGTCCGAGCGCCGCTTTCCCGACGGCACCATCGTCGAGATCCGCGGCAACCCGATGCCCGGCGGCGGCTTCGTGGCCACCTTCACCGACGTCACCGCGTTCCGCCAGGCCGAGATGGCGCTGAAGCGCATCAACGAGACGCTGGAACTGCGCGTGGAAGCGCGCACCCGCGAACTGGCCGCGGCCTCGGCCGAGGCGCAGGCGGCGAACGAGGCCAAGAGCCGCTTCCTCGCCGCGGTGACGCACGACCTGATGCAGCCGCTGCACGCGGCGCAGCTGTTCGCCCATGCACTGACCGAGCGCGGCGGCGACGCGGCCAACGCGCGGCATCTCAACGGCGCGCTGGCCGCCACCGAAGGCCTGCTCACCGGGCTGCTCGATGTCGCCCGGCTCGAAGGCGGGCGACTGCATCCGCAGCCGCGTGCGTTCGCGCTGGCCGAGGTGCTGGATCCGCTGGCCGCCGAATTCCGTGCCATCGCGATCGACCGCGGCGTGCGGCTGGACGTGGTCGGCACGCGCGCCTGGGTGCGCTCCGATCCGCAACTGCTGCGCCGGGTACTGCAGAATTTCCTGTCCAACGCGCTGCGCTATGGCGAACGCGGCCGCGTGCTGCTCGGCACGCGCCGGCGCGGTGGGCAGCTGCGCATCGAGGTGTGGGACACCGGCCCCGGCATCGCGCCGGAGGAGCAGCGGCTGATCTTCCAGGAGTTCCGCCGCGGCAGCGCCGCGGGCGGGCAGGGCCTGGGCCTGGGACTGTCGATCGCCCAGCGGATGGCCGACCTGCTTGGCCATCCGCTCGGGCTGCGTTCCTGGCCCTGCCGCGGCAGCGTGTTCCATGTCGACGCGCCGGTGGCGCAGGCCGTGGCGCGATCCGCGCCGCCCGCGCATGCGCAGCAGCCGCTGCCTGCCGGTCGCGCCTTGCTGCTCGACAACGAACCGGCGGCGCTGGCCGCGCTTGGCAGTCTGCTCGCCGGCTGGGGCTGGCACGTCCACGTCGCCCGCAACGCCGAGCAGGCGCTGGCCGCACCGTGGCGGCCCGACCTGCACATCCTCGATTTCCATCTCGACGGCGGGCAGACCGGGCTGGACGTGTGGCATCTGCTGCGCGCCCGCTACGCCGACGTGCCCACCGTGATGCTCACCGCCGACCGCGACGGCGAATTGCGCCAGCGCCTGCTCGAAGCCGGAGTGGGGGTGCTGTACAAGCCGCTGAAACCGCTGGCGTTGCGGCAGGTGCTGCAGCGGGTGATCGCGGGCGCGGAGCGGGCCTGACCGGCATGGCGGCGACCATGGGTACTTCCGGTCGCCCGTGTCGATCCCTCATCATTCCGGCAGGGCGATCCAAGCGGCGGCGCCCATTTTCCGGTGGAATTTCCGATGTGGCAGACATGCCTGACGACGTGGGCTGATACTCCCCGAGACCCATGCGGTGCCGTGGGCGCCGCAGCAGCGAGTCCTGCACCATGAGCCAGCCGATGCCGCAGGACATACCCGGCGCTGGCGGCGCCGCTTCACGGCGCGTCGGCCGCGACGTCTTCGTCATCCTGCTCGCGCTGTACGTCCTGATCCTTTACCCGATCCTGCGCGCCAACCGCTATTACATGGACGACCTCAAGCGCGCGCTGATCGGCCATACCGGCTGGGATTCCAATGGCAGGCCGCTGACGACCCTGCTGATGAAACTGCTGCAGTGCTACGACTCGGCACTGGTCGACCTCTCCCCGCTGACCCAGATCGGCGCCGTCGTAGTGCTCGCGTGGGCTGGCGCGATGATCGCGCGCCGCTACGCCATCCGTTCGCCGTGGGTGGCCGCCCTGGTGGCGTTTCCGCTGGGTGCACAGCCGTTCTACCTGGAGAATCTTTCCTACAAGTTCGATGCCCTGAGCATGAGCATGGCGATGCTGCTCGCCCTGCTGCCGCTCATCGCGCTGAGGGATAACCGCAACGGATGGTGGTGGGGCGTGCTGGCGATTTTCGCCAGCCTCTGCTTCTACCAGGCTGCCATCAATGCCTATCTGATCTTCGTGCTGCTGGAGGTGGTGCTTGCCCAGTTGCATGGGGAGGAATTGCGGCGCTGGACCAGGCAGCTCCTGGCACGGGTAGGGCAGGTCGGCCTCGCCATGCTGGTCTATCAGGTGCTCGTCGGTATCCACATCCACGGCTGGGTGAAGCAGAAGGCGGAGCGGATCCACGGCTTGCACGACCTGCCGCTGATCAAGGACAACATCGTCGATTTCTACGGGTTCATCGGCAGCAGCTTCAACCGCCACTGGTGGATGTATTTCGCCCCGGTCCTGGTGTTGCTGGCGCTGTTTCCCGTGGCGATCGGTCTGCGTTATGCGCGGCGGGTTCGCCACGCGCATCCGGCCTGGGTTGGCGCGATGCTGTTCGTGACCGCCTTCGCGCTGCCGCTGGCGGCGCTGCTCTGCGTGGCGGGGCCCATGCTGGTGCTGCTCAAGCCGGAGATCGAGCCGCGCGTGCTGGTGGGCGTGGGCGCCCTGCTGGCGGCGGCACTGATCGTCATGCAGGCGGCCCTGCGGCAATGGCATCGCTCGGTGCGGTGGGTGGTGGCCGTCGCCGGCATGCTCGCCCTTGGCATGTGCGCCATCGCCAGCGTCTACGGCAATGCCATGGGCGAGCAGAAAAACTACGAGGAGCGGATTGCCGCGCGACTGGCCGACGACCTTGCCGAGCTGGGGGCCGCCGGGCCGCTGCGCGGCTACCTGCTCGACGGCACGGTGGGGTACGCGCCCCCCGTGGCGCACGTCGTGGAGCAGTTCCCGCTGGTCCGCGCGCTGGTGCCGATCTATCTTTCCGTGGACGACATGTTCGCCAGCCACAATTTCCTCAACTACTACGTCCCCGAGCTGGGGGACATGCGCTACCGGACCGACCCGGTGGCGACGCAGCGGATGACCGCTATCCTGGCGGAGGCCTGCACGGCACCGGTGGCTCGGCGCACCCGCGCCTACACCCTGCGCCTGGTGGACGATACCGTGGTGGTGACGTTCGGCTCCGTGCTTGCGCAGTGTTGCGCCGACGGCACGGGCGCCGACGCGAGCCTGCCCCGGATGTAGCGGGCGGCGGATGCGTGGCGCGATGCACGGCGATCGGCACCGTGCCGCGCTCAGGCTTCCCGCGTTGGGGTTTCCAGGTCCAGCGAGCGCAGCGCCATCCCGGCCTGCGTCCGGTTGCGCACCTTCAGTTTCTCGAAGATGGCTGTGACGTGCGCCTTGACCGTGCGCTCCTGGATACCCAGGCGGTCGGCGATCTGCTTGTTGAGCAGGCCTTCGGCGAGCAGTGCCAGCACGCGCGACTGTTGCTCGGTGAGGCGGGCGAGGCGGCGGGCGAGATCGGTGTCGGCGGGGTCGGCCGGCAGCGCGGCGACGGCGTCGGCGAGGCCGGGCGGCAGCCAGCTGCCGCAGTCGAGCACGCTGCGGATCGCCACGCCGATCTCGGCCGGGCTGGCGCTCTTGGGAATGAAGCCGGCGGCGCCATGGTCGAGTACGCGGCGCACGATGCGCGGGTCGTCGTGGGCGGACACCACCAGCACGGCCACGCCGGGATGCTGCCCGCGCAACGCGGCGAGCCCGGACAGGCCCCGGCTGCCGGGCATGTGCAGGTCGAGCAGGACCAGGTCGGTATCCGGTTCGGCGGCCAGCGCGGCGAGTACCCCGGGCAGGTCGGCCGCTTCGCGCACGCTGCAGTCGTCGAGGTTCTCGCCAGCCGCCAGACGCAGCGCGGCGCGGAACAACGGGTGGTCGTCGGCAATCAGCAGGCTGGTCATGGGGCGAAGTTAGCGGGCGGCGCGCGCCGCGTCGAGTTCGCTGCATGGACTTTCGTACGATGGCCACCGCTGCCGTGCTTGCTATGGTGGCCGCATGCAGACCCTCGCCCGTCGTTCGCCCCTGCTGTTCTTGTTCACGCTGGCATCGGTCATGCTGTCGGCTTGCGCCAGCCACGGGACGAGGAAGGTATCCACCATGCATGAAGTCGATTACGGCCAGGTGCGGGTGACCGAGCACCGCGGCCACGACGACCTGTTGAGCGCGGGCCTGGGCCTGGCCGGGCTGGCCGGGCTGGCCGGGCCGCTGTCGCCATTCACCAACCCGCTGGATCCCGGCGCGGAAGAGCTGCGCCGGCGCGCGATCCAGACCAGCTGGAAGGGCATCGCCGATCTTGGCCCGCTGGGCGGCTACGGCCGCGTGTATGGCGGCGTGCCGGACGTGCCGGGGCGCGAATACCAGGCGTTCGCGCGCATCCCCGGCGCCCGTTCGCCGCATCGCGTGCTGCTGCAGGTGCCGGACCGCTTCGATCGGCAGAAACGCTGCCTGGTGGTGACCGCCTCGTCCGGTTCGCGCGGCATCTATGGCGCGATCGCGCTGGCTGGCGCCTGGGGCCTGCCGCACGGCTGCGCGGTGGCGTACACCGACAAGGGCACCGGGGCGGGTTACTTCGATTACGCCGACGACAGCGGCGTGGCGCTGGACGGCCGTCGCGCGAAACGCGGCGAGGCGGAACTGGAATTCCAGCCGCCGCCGGCGTCGCCCGCTGCGGGTGTCGCGATCAAGCATGCGCATTCGGGAGACAACCCCGAGGGGGACTGGGGCCGCCACGTGATCCAGGCGGCGCAGTTCGGGCTGGCCATGCTCGACCGCGCGTTTCCCGGCGAAGCGCCGTTCACGCCGCAGAACACGAAGATCATCGCCGTCGGCATCTCCAACGGCGGCGGCGCCGTGCTGCAGGCGGCGGGACTGGACCAGGAACACTTCTTCGCCGGCGTGGTGGCGCTGGAGCCGAACGTGCACGTGAAGGACCGCGGCCGCGCGCTGTACGACTACGCCACCGAGGCGGCGATCTGGTTGCCGTGCGCGTTGAGCGCGGAGCTTTTTGCCCCGGTGCCGCTGGCGCGCGGACCGCGCGGCGTGCCGTTGCCGGCCTGGCCGATCCGCTGCGCCAGCCTGCGCGTGCAGGGCAAGCTCGGCGGCAACACCGTGGCCGTGCAGACGGAACAGGCGCGGCAATACCTGCACGCGCGCGGCTGGACCGACGAGGCGATGCAGACGGCGGCCAGCACGACCGCCTTCGACCTGTGGCGGGTGATCGCCGCGGGCTACGCCTCCGCCTACCTGCGTCGCGGCGCCACGGACATGCCGTGCGGCTTTCATTACGCGGCGATCGGTGCGGGCGGGCTGCCCGGCGTGGCCGATCCGGTGACGCGGGCCAGCTGGTGGGCGGATGGCTCGGGCATTCCGCCGGGCAATGGCATCGGCCTGTTCGGCGGCATGAACGTCTCGGCCGACCCCACCCTCATCGGCAGCGAATGCCTGCGCGCGCTGTGGACCGGCGATGATCCCGAAACGCAGATGCTGCACGCCGCGGTCGCGACCACCGCGGCGCGGCTGCCGCGCAAGGATCTGCCGCTGTGGGTGCTGCACGGCGCCGGCGACGGCCTGCTGCCCACCGCGTTCAGCTCCGAACCGTACGTGGCGTGGCTGCGCGACGAAGGGCGCCGGCCGATCTACTGGAAGGTGCCGCACGCGCAACACTTCGACGCGTTCCTGGCGCTGCCCGGTTTCGGCGAGCACTACGTGCCGCTGCTGCCGTATGGCTACGCCGCGCTGGATCGGCTGTGGGCCTATCTGTACGAAGGCGCGACGTGGCCGCTCGACGCGCCAGTGCCGGCCGCCCGGCCGCGTGGAGCCGGCCCGTTGGAGCGGGCCGCGCTGGGTCTATAGATATTGCTGGGTTATCCTTGACCGTCCACGTGCCGGCGCGCCGGCACGCAGCCGCCTTCAGACCCAAGGATTTGCGATGACCATCAACGTCACCTTCACCACCAACCGTGGCCCGATCCACCTGCGCCTGCACGAAGACAAGGCGCCGGTCACCGTTGCCAGCTTCGTCAACCTGGCCCGGCGCGGTTACTACGACGGCCTGTCGTTTCATCGTGTGATCGCCGACTTCATGATCCAGGGCGGTTGCCCCGAGGGCAGCGGTCGTGGCGGTCCGGGCTACAAGTTCGAGGATGAGTTCAACCCGTCGCTGCGCCACGACAAGCCGGGCGTGCTGTCGATGGCGAATGCCGGCCCGCGGACCAATGGCAGCCAGTTCTTCATCACCCACGGTCCGACGCCGTGGCTGGACGGCAAGCACAGCGTGTTCGGCGAGGTGGTCGGCGCGGCCGACATGGACGTGGTCAACGCGATCCGCCAAGGCGACACGATCGAAAAGGTTACTGTGGACGGCGACGTCGATGCGCTACTGGCGGCACAGGCCGACCGCGTGGCGGAGTGGAATGCGGTGCTCGACCGGCGCGGTTGAGTTTTGCGATCAGGGTCACCGGAAACCGCCGGCCGTCAGCCGGCGGTTTTTTTTGCGGCTTTTCCCCGACAAGGTCTTCACGAAATGTTGTCGTGGCGAATTTCGTGACGGTTTATGATCGGCTGGCCTCGCGCTCGATTCATCACCATCCAGGGAGAACGACCATGTCAATTCTCAACGATCTGCTCGGTGGCCAGGAGCAGGGACAACAGCCGGGTACCGGTTCACTGATCGCCGTCGCGGGGCAGCTGATCGAGAAGGCCGGCGGCGTACAGGGCCTGGTCGGCATGCTGCAGCAGCACGGGCTGGGCGGCGCGGTGCAGTCGTGGGTTGGCACGGGTGCGAACCAGCCGGTGTCGGGCGACCAGTTGGGCCAGGCGCTGCAGAACGGTGGTTTGGGTTCGCTGGTGCAGGAGGCGGCAGGCAAGCTGGGTATGGAGCCGAATGCCCTGTTGGGCGGGTTGTCGAAAGTACTGCCGCATGCGGTCGATCATCTGACGCCGGATGGCCAGGTGCCGGGGCAGGCGCAGGGCAGCGGTTTCAACCTCGGTATGCTCGAAGGGCTGGCCGGCAAGCTGCTTGGCTGAAGATCGTCCCGATGGAGCAGCACTCCACCGGGACGGCGGTCAGGTCGACTTGCGCCTGACCAGGTGGTACAGCAGCAGCAACACGATCGCGCCGATCACCGAGGCGATGAAACCGGCGGATTGCCCTTGCTGGTACCAGCCGAACAGGTTCTGGCCGGCCCAGGTCGCCAGCAGCGAACCGGCGATGCCGATGATGGCAGTAATGATGAAGCCACCCGGGTCCTTGCCCGGCGTCAGCAACTTGGCCACCAGGCCGACGACCAGTCCAATCACGAATACCCAAAGCCAGTGCATGCGGATCTCCTTCGCTGGTGAGGTCTTACGGCACCCGCTCCGCGGGCGCGCCCATCATGCCCGGATCGTGTCGCCGCGGCGTGTAGAGCCCTGCAGCCAGCGCCCGCTTCGGGCGGCGTGATAAAATGTGCACCTTTGCTTCCTTCCCTGCGTGAGAACTCCATGCCCCAGCTCGCCCAGCGTGTCGGCCGTGCCAAACCCAGCGCGATCATGGTCATCGCCGAGAAGGCGAAGCAGCTCAAGGCTGCCGGCCGCGACATCATCAGCTTCTCCATCGGCGTGCCGAATTTCCTGCCGGGCGAGCACGTGTATGCCGCCGCACGCGAGTCGCTGTCGCACGATTCCGGCCAGTACGGCAGCAACCGCGGCGCCGACGCATTGCTGGATGCGTTCCTGAAGCACATCGAGGCGCTGGGTTTCACTGGCTATACGCGGGTGAACCTGTCGATCGGCATCGGCGCCAAGCAGGTGCTGTACAACCTGGCCGAGGCGCTGCTGGACGAGGGCGACGAGATCGCCTTCGCCGCGCCGTACTGGACCACCTACCGCGACATCGCCGACATCGTGGGCGCGAAGACCAACGTGATGTATTGCGGGCCGGAGCAGAACTACAAGCTGACCCCGGCCCAGCTCGACGCCGCGCTGGCGCGCAAGCCGAAGGTGTTCCTGTTCAACAACCCGTCCAACCCGACCGGCATGGTCTACACGCGCGAGGAGATCGCCGCGCTGGCCGAGGTGCTGGCGAAGTACCCGGACACCTGGGTGATCACCGACGACATCTACAATGCGATGGTGTTCGACGGGCTGGGCTACCACAACTTCGTGCACACGAAGCCGGAGCTGCGCGAGCGGGTGATCTTCGTCGACTCGGTGTCCAAGACCTACGGCATGCCGGGCTGGCGCGTGGGCCTGCTGGCCGGGCCGGAGTCGGTGGCCAAGGCGATCACCACGCTCAATTCCAACCACATCACCAGCCTGCCGGAAGTGGTCACCGCCGCCGCCGTCGCGGCCCTGTCGGGCCCGCAGGACATCCCACAGGCCAAGTGCAAGGATTTCGCCGACCGGCGCGACTCCGTGTTCGCTGCGCTTACCGCCATCCCCGGCGTGGTCTGCCCGCGGCCGCAGGGCGCGTTCTACGCGTTCCCGGACATCTCGGTGGCGTTCGGCAAGAGCCACGGCGGCACGAAGATCGGCAACGACGTGGAGTTCTGCGCTGCGCTGCTGGAAGCCACGGGCGTCGCCTGCGTGCCGGGCTCCGCCTTCGGCGAGCCGCGCGCGATGCGCATTTCCTACACCTGCCCGGCCGCACAGTTGCAGCCCGGCCTGCACCGCATCCAGCAGTTCTTCGCCGAACTCGCTTGAAGCCCGGGTTCTTCAACCGAATCCCGAATCCCGTATCCCGTATCCCGTATCCCGTATCCCGTATCCCGTATCCCGTATCCCCAATCCCGGAGAATCACGATGAAAGCCCCCGTTCGAGTTGCCGTTACCGGCGCAGCCGGCCAGATCGGCTACGCCCTGCTGTTCCGCATCGCCGCCGGCGACATGCTGGGTTCCGACCAGCCGGTGATCCTGCATCTACTGGAAATTACCCCGGCGCTGCCCGCGCTGCAGGGCGTGGTGATGGAGCTGAACGACTGTGCCTTCCCGACCCTGGCCGGCGTGGTCGCCACCGACGATGCCAACGTCGCGTTCAAGGACGTCGATTACGCGTTGCTGGTCGGCGCCCGTCCGCGCGGCCCGGGCATGGAGCGCAAGGACCTGCTGGAGGCGAACGGTGCGATCTTCGGCCCGCAGGGCAAGGCGCTGAACGCGCACGCCAAGCGTGACGTGCGGGTGCTGGTGGTTGGCAACCCGGCCAACACCAATGCGCTGATCGCCCAGCAGAACGCACCGGACCTGGATCCGAAGTGCTTCACCGCGATGGTCCGACTCGACCACAACCGCGCCAAGAGCCAGCTCGCCGAGAAGACCGGCAAGCACAACACCGACGTGAGGAAGATGACGATCTGGGGCAACCACAGCTCTACCCAGTATCCTGACCTGCATCACGCCACCGTCAACGGCAAGCCGGCGCTGTCGCTGGTCGACCAGGCCTGGTACGAGAGCGACTTCATTCCCACCGTGCAGCAGCGCGGCGCGGCGATCATCAAGGCGCGCGGCGCTTCCTCCGCCGCCTCGGCCGCGTCGGCCGCGATCGACCACATGCGCACCTGGGCGCTGGGCACGGAAGAGGGCGACTGGGTCTCGATGGGCATTCCGTCGGACGGCTCCTACGGCATCGCCCCTGGCGTGATCTACGGCTACCCGGTGACGGTGAAGAACGGCAAGTACGCCATCGTGCAAGGCCTGGAGATCAGCGCGTTCTCGCGTGCCCGCATGGACGCCACCGACAAGGAACTGCGCGAAGAGCGCGCCGGCGTCGAGCATCTGTTCGCGAAAAAGTAAGCGCCCCAGTTCATCGCAGGCG
This sequence comes from Rhodanobacter sp. FW106-PBR-R2A-1-15, assembly GCF_058789735.1. NCBI lineage: Bacteria > Pseudomonadati > Pseudomonadota > Gammaproteobacteria > Lysobacterales > Rhodanobacteraceae > Rhodanobacter > Rhodanobacter sp. FW106-PBR-R2A-1-15. The sequence continues at coordinate 167,810 of NZ_JBYTEM010000004.1, forward strand.
AACGAGGGCGGCCATGGCCGCCCTCGTGTTTTCTGCCTGGGCTGCTCCGGCCACCGGCGACTACGACCATCGTCGCGATGATGCAGCCGCCGGCGTGTTCTAGGCTTGCGGCAACCAAGCTCCGGAGTCCGCCCATGCGTTACGAGAATTTCTATCGGCAGTCGATCGACGAGCCGGAGCAGTTCTGGGCCGAGCAGGCGCGGCTGATCCACTGGGATACGCCGCCGCGGCAAATCCTCGACCAGTCGAATCCGCCGTTCCGCCGCTGGTTCGTCGGCGGCACCACCAACCTCTGCTACAACGCGATCGACCGGCACCTGGCCGAACGCGCGGAGCAACTGGCGCTGGTGGCGATTTCCAGCGAGACCGGCATCACCCGCGAGTTCACCTACCGCCAGCTGCATCGCGAGGTGAACGTGTTCGCTGCGGTGCTGCAGTCGCTGGACGTGGGCAAGGGCGACCGCGTGGTGATCTACCTGCCGAACATCGCCGAGGCGGTGTTCGCCATGCTGGCCTGCGCGCGCATCGGTGCGATCCATTCGGTGGTGTTCGGCGGCTTCGCCGCACACAACCTGGCGCTGCGTATCGACGACGCGCAGCCGAAGCTGCTGGTCTGCGCCGACGCCGGCATGCGCGCGGGCAACGTGATCCCGTACAAGCCGCTGGTCGACGCGGCGCTGAACGAGTCCTCCGCACCGCCGCCGCACGTGCTGATCATCGACCGCAAGCTGGACCCGCAGATGACCCGGGTGGCCGGGCGCGACCTCGACTATGCCGAGCTGCGTGCGCACCATGAGGGCACCGAAGTGCCGGTGGCGTGGCTGGAATCGAACGAACCCAGCTACCTCCTGTACACCTCCGGCACCACCGGCAAACCGAAGGGCGTGCAGCGCGACGTGGGCGGCTACGCGGTGGCGATGGCGCTGTCGATCCGCACCGTGTTCGACATCGCGCCGGGGCAGGTGATATTCGCCACCTCGGACGTGGGTTGGGCGGTGGGGCATTCCTACAACGTCTATGGTCCGCTGATCGGCGGCGCCACCTCGCTGCTGTACGAGGGCCTGCCCACGCGACCGGATGCAGGCATCTGGTGGCAGCTGTGCGAGCGCTACAACGTGCGCACCCTGTTCTCCTCGCCTACCGCGATCCGCGTGCTGAAGAAGCAGGACGAGAGCTGGCTGAAGAAGTACGACCTGTCGAAGCTGAAGTGGCTGTTCCTCGCCGGCGAGCCGCTGGACGAGCCGACCGCGCAGTGGATCACCGACGCGCTCGGCGTGCCGGTGATCGACAACTACTGGCAGACCGAGACCGGCTGGCCGGCGATCACCCTGATGCCGGGGCTGGAACTGAAGACGGTGAAATTCGGCTCGCCCGGCCTGCCGGCGCCGGGCTACCGGATGAAGGTGATCGACGAGAACAGCGGCAAGGAAGTCGCCGCCGGCACCAAAGGCGTGCTGGTGTTCCAGCTGCCGCTGCCGCCGGGCTGCCTGACCACCGTGTGGCGCGACGACGACCGCTACGTGCACAGCTACTTCAGCCACTTCCGCGAGCTGTTGTACAGCTCGCTGGACTGGGCGGTTCGCGACGAGGACGGCTACACGTTCGTGCTCGGCCGCACCGACGACGTGATCAATGTGGCCGGGCACCGCCTGGGCACGCGCGAGATCGAGGAGTCGGTGGCCAGCCACCCGGCGGTGGCCGAAGCGGCGGTGGTCGGCGTGAAGGACGAGCTGAAAGGGCAGGTGCCGATCGTGTTCGCCACCCTGAAGCAGGATACCGGTAACGGCGCTGGCGCGGTGGCGAAGGCAATGCAGCAGCGCGTGGTCGACCAGCTCGGCGGCGTGGCGAAGCCGTCACGTGTCTACGTGGTGAGCGCGCTGCCGAAGACCCGCTCCGGCAAGCTGCTGCGCCGCTCGCTGCAGGCGCTGGCGGAGCAGCGTGACCCGGGCGATTTGTCTACGCTGGACGACCCGAGTGCGCTCGACGACATTCGCCGTGCATTGGAACGTGGCCCCGACCAGGGTTGATGACGTAGGGCGGGCGCTGCCCGCCGGTTTGCTTTGCGCCGTGATTGGCAGTGGATCAGGAGCGGCGGGCGGTGCCCGCCCTACAAAGCGCCCTCTCCCTCCGGGAGAGGGCTTCAAGCAAATCAGGCTGCGACCGTCTTGGCCACCGGCGCCGGGCTGCGAATCAGGTGGTCGAATGCGCTCAGCGCGGCGGTGGAACCGGCGCCCATCGCGATCACGATCTGCTTGTACGGCACGGTGGTGGCGTCGCCGGCGGCGAACACGCCGGGCAGCGAGGTCCGGCCGCGCGCGTCGATCACGATCTCGCCGCGCGGGCTGAGTTCCAGCGTGCCCTTCAGCCACTCGGTGTTCGGCAGCAGGCCGATCTGCACGAAGATGCCTTCCAGTGCGAGGCTGTGCATCATGCCGTCGGTACGGTCCTTGTAGACCAGGCCGGTGACCCTCTGCCCGTCGCCGAGCACTTCGGTGCTCTGCGCGCTGACCACGATGTCGACATTGGACAGACTGCGCAGCTTGCGCTGCAGCACTTCGTCCGCACGCAGCCTGCCGTCGAACTCGACCAGGGTGACGTGGGCCACCAGGCCGGCCAGATCGATCGCCGCCTCCACGCCGGAGTTGCCGCCGCCGATCACCGCCACGCGCTTGCCCTTGAACAGCGGGCCGTCGCAGTGCGGGCAGTAGGCCACGCCCTTGTTGCGGTACTCCTCTTCGCCAGGCACGCCCATCTGCCGCCAGCGCGCGCCGGTGGAAAGGATCACGGTCTTCGACCTCAGCGTGGCGCCGTTGGCCAGCCGGATCTCGACCAGGCCACCGGTGGCGTCGCTGGCCGGAACCAGCTTTTCGGCACGCTGCAGGTTCATCACGTCCACGTCGTAGTCGCGCACGTGCTGCTCCAGCGCCGCGCCCAGTTTTGGGCCTTCGGTGTACGGCACGGAGATGAAGTTCTCGATCGCCATGGTGTCCAGTACCTGGCCGCCGAAACGCTCGGCCGCCACGCCGGTGCGGATGCCCTTGCGCGTGGCATAGATTGCCGCCGCGGCGCCGGCGGGCCCGCCGCCGACGACGAGCACGTCGAACGCGCCCTTGGCCTTGATCTTCTCGGCCTCGCGGACGCTGGCGCCGGTGTCGAGCTTGGCCAGGATCTGCTCCAGGCTCATGCGGCCCTGGTCGAACAGTTCGCCGTTGAGATAGACGGTGGGAACGGACATCACTTGGCGCGCCTCGACCTCGCCCTGGTACAGCGCGCCGTCGATGGCTACGTGCTGGATGCGCGGGTTGAGCACGCTCATCAGGTTCAGCGCCTGCACCACGTCGGGGCAGTTCTGGCAGGACAGCGAGAAATAGGTCTCGAACTTGTAATCGCCATCGAGATTGCGTACCTGCTCGATCACCTCCGCTGCGGCCTTGGACGGATGGCCGCCGACCTGCAGCAGGGCGAGCACGAGCGAGGTGAATTCATGGCCCAGCGGAATGCCGGCGAAGCGCACGCCGATGTCGCTGCCGACGCGGTTGATCGCGAATGAGGGCTTGCGTGCATCGTCGTCGCGACGCACCAGGCTGATGCGGTCGGACAGCGAGGCGATCTGCTCAAGCAGCTCGTTCAGTTCGGCGGACTTGGCGCTGTCGTCAAGGGACGCAACGATCTCGATCGGCTGTGTGACCTTTTCCAGATAGGCCTTCAACTGGGTAGAGAGATTGGCATCCAACATGGCAACTCCGTGGGTTTCTTCAGGGTGAGTACGGCCAGCACCCGGGCGGGCCGGGCGTTGCTTAGCAGTCGTGTTCCGGTGGGGCGGGCCCGGACGGACTCCGGGCCCGCGGCGCATGGCGCGGTGACGCTTAGATCTTGCCGACCAGGTCCAGCGACGGCGCCAGGGTCTTCTCGCCTTCCTTCCACTTGGCCGGGCACACTTCGCCCGGGTGGCTGGCGACGTACTGCGCGGCCTTGACCTTGCGCAGCAGTTCCTTGGCGTCGCGACCGATGCCGCCGGCGGTGATCTCGACGATCTGGATCTTGCCTGCCGGGTCGATCACGAAGGCGCCGCGATCGGCGATGCCGTCGGCTTCGATCAGCACGTCGAAATTGAGCGAGAGCTGGTGGGTCGGGTCGCCGACCATGGTGTACTGGATCTTCTTTACCGCGTCGGAGGTGTCGTGCCAGGCCTTGTGCGCGAAGTGGGTGTCGGTGGATACCGAGTAGATCTCCACGCCCAGCTTCTGGAACTCGGCATAGTTGTCGGCCAGGTCCTCGAGTTCGGTCGGGCAGACGAAGGTGAAGTCGGCGGGGTAGAAGAACACGACCGACCACTTGCCCTTCAGGTTGGCGTCGGTGACTTCGATGAACTTGCCAGCCTTGAGGGCCTGGGCCTTGAACGGTTTCACTTCGGTGTTGATCAGGGACATCGTTGCTTGCTTCCCATGGTGGTTGGAGGATGAGGGGATGTTACGGCCCGTGATTGGATAAATCTAATTGATTATCGGCATTGGTTCGATTGGCTATAACTATCGAGTGAACCATACGCATCTGAGGCCGGACGGGGCGACCTCAAGCCCCGCCCGTCCAGTCATGTTGTGCGCGAATGGGGTTACGGCGCCGCAGCGAGGCGGTCGCGCAGTTGGTAATCGACCACGGTGGCGGTGACGATGTCGCTGCCCACGTTCACCGTGGTGCGCATCATGTCGAGGATGCGGTCGACGCCGATGATGATGCCGATGCCCTCAGGCGGAATGCCGAACGTCGCCAGCAGGCCGGCGATCATTGGCAGCGAGCCGCCGGGGATGCCGGCCACGGCCACCGCGCTGAGCACCGACAGCAGCATCAGGATGGCCTGGTGGCTCAGGGTGAGCTCCACGCCGAATGCCTGCGCCACGAACAGCACCACGCATCCCTCGAACAATGCGGTGCCGCTCATGTTCATGGTTGCGCCCAGCGGCAGCACGAAGCCGGCCGTGCTGGGCGCAAGCTTCAACTCGTCATGCGCCACCGCCAGCGAGGCGGGCAGGCAGGCGTTGCTGGAGCTGGTCGAGAACGCGGTGATCAGCAGCGGCCGGATCTGCCGGAAATAGGCCAGCGGCGAGCGCCGTGCCAGGAAGCGCAACCACAACGACATCGTGCCGAACAGGTGCAACGCCAGCGCCACGGTGCAGCCGACCACGAACACCGACAGCGCCAGCAGCACGTCCACGCCGACCTTGACGATCACGCTGTAGATCATCGCCGGCACCGCGTACGGCGCCAGCTCCAGCGCGAAGCCGACGATCTTCGTCATCAGGTCGGTGAGGGTGTCCAGCGCCATCTGCACCCGCTTGCGCTCTATCTCGCGCAACTGGGTGGCGGCGGCGCCGACCAGGATCGCGAACACGATCAGCGGCAGCACGTCGCCCAGCGCGTCGCGGCTGGGGCCTGCCACTGCGCCGAGCAGGTTGCGCGGCATGAACATCTCCACCAGCGTGCCGAAACTCACGCCAGGTTGCGCCGCCTTCTTGTTGATCGTCTGCTGCGCGCTGCTGCCGTATTCCTGCATCAGCTGGCTGCGCGCCTCCTCGCTCAGGCGATGGCCCGGCTGCACCGTGTTCATCATCACCAGGCCGATCGCCACGGCGATGCCCATGTTGAGGAAGAACAGCAGGAAGGTCCGGCCGGCCAGCGGACCGAGCCGGTCCAGCCGACCGAGCTGGGCCACGCCGGAGGCCAGCGAGGTGAACACCAGCGGGATCACCACGAAGAACAGCATGCGCAGGAAGATCTGCCCGAACGGGTCGAACACCGCGCTGGAAATCTTCTGCATCAGCGCCAGCGAGGCAGGGTGCCACTGGCCGATGCCCAGCGTGACCACGGCGGCAACCACGCCGATCACCAGGCCCCAGAGGATGCGTTTTGCGAGAGGAATCGATGTACTCATCCGGTTGAATGTATGGGGCCACGGCGGATTCGTCACGCAGGAATTTGCGCTGCGCCACGGCCCCGGTCACGCCGATGCCGTGGCGGCCCGGCAGGCATGGCGGAAAGTCCAATCCCGACTGCGGACGGGCATGGGCTAAAATGGCTGCTTTGACGGAGGCCATATGACGCAGCCAGCATCCCCGGGCGCACGTTTTCGCGCCGCACTCACCGCCGAACAGCCCCTGCAGGTCATGGGCGCGATCACCGCCTATGCCGGCCGGATGGCCAAACGGGTCGGCTACCAGGCGCTATACCTTTCCGGCGGCGGTGTGGCCGCCAATTCGCTGGGCATTCCGGACCTCGGCATCTCGACGATGGAGGACGTGCTCACCGACGCCCGCCGCATCGTGGACGCCACCCAGCTGCCGTTGCTGGTCGACATCGACACCGGCTGGGGCGGGGCGTTCAACATCGCGCGCACCATCCGCTCCTTCATCAACGTCGGCGTGGCCGCGGTGCACATCGAGGACCAGGTCGGCCAGAAGCGCTGCGGCCATCGTCCCGGCAAGGAAGTCGTGCCGAAGGAGGAGATGGTCGACCGCGTGAAGGCGGCGGTGGATGCGCGTACCGACCCGGGCTTCGTGATCATGGCGCGCACCGATGCGGCTGCCGTCGAGGGCATCGACTCGGCGATCGAACGCGCGGTGGCCTACGTCGAAGCCGGCGCCGACATGATCTTCCCCGAGGCGATGAGGACGCTGGACGACTACCGCAAGTTCAAGGCGGCGGTGAAGGTGCCGATCCTGGCCAACCTCACCGAGTTCGGCTCCACCCCGTTCTTCACCACTGATGAACTCAAAAGCGCGAACGTGGACATCGCGCTGTACTGCTGCGGCGCCTACCGCGCGATGAACAAGGCCGCGCTCAATTTCTACGAGACCGTGCGCCGCGAAGGTACGCAGAAGAACATCATCGACACCTTGCAGACGCGCGAGGAGTTGTACGACTTCCTCGGTTACCACGCCTACGAAGACAAACTCGACGCGCTGTTTTCGAAGCAGGGCTGACCGTCACCCCGGTAGGAGCCCGCTCGCGGGCGATGCTTTTGGAGCCGGGATTCGGCATTAGGGATTCGGGATTCGCAAAAGCCAAGGTATCGCCCGCGAGCGGGCTCCTACAGACAGATACGCACGACAAGAAAGCACCAACCTGCACCCTGGAGATTTCCGATGAGCGAGCAAGTCCTACCCAAGGCCAAGAAGTCGGTCGCCCTGTCCGGCGTGGCCGCAGGCAACACCGCGCTGTGCACGGTCGGTCGCAGCGGCAACGACCTGCACTACCGTGGCTACGACATCCACGACCTGGCTGCCAAGGGCTGCTTCGAGGAAGTGGCCTACCTGCTGGTGCACGGCGTACTGCCGAACTGGACCGAGCTGAACAACTACCGTGCGCGGCTGAAACGCCTGCGCGGCCTGCCGGCGCCGGTCAAGGCCGCGATGGAACTGCTGCCGGCGGCCACCCACCCGATGGACGTGCTGCGCACCGGCTGCTCGGTGCTCGGCACCGTGCTGCCGGAGAAGGACGACCACAACGTCACCGGCGCGCGCGACATCGCCGACCGCCTGATGGCCAGCTTCGGCTCGATGCTGCTGTACTGGTACCACTTCAGCCACAACGGCAAGCGCATCGAGACCGAGACCGACGACGACTCGATCGCAGCGCACTTCCTGCACCTGCTGCACGGCCGCAAGCCGAGCGAGCTGCATGCGCAGTCGCTGGACAAGTCGCTGGTGCTGTACGCCGAGCATGAGTTCAACGCCTCGACCTTCGCCGCCCGCGTCATCGCCGGCACCGGTTCGGACATCTACTCGGCGATCACCGGCGCGATCGGTGCGCTGCGCGGCCCGAAGCACGGCGGCGCGAACGAGGTAGCAATGGAGATCATCGCGCGCTACCGCAGTGCGAACGATGCGGAAGCCGATATCCGTGCCCGCGTCGAGCGCAAGGAAATCATCATCGGCTTCGGCCACCCGGTCTACACGGTGTCCGACCCGCGCAACGAGATCATCAAGGAAGTCTCGCGCAAGCTGTGCACCGACGGCGGCAACCCGACCCTGTTCGACGTTTCCGAGCGGATCGAGAGGGTGATGGGCGAGGTCAAGAAGATGTTCCCGAACCTCGACTGGTACTCGGCCAGCGCGTACCACATGATGGGCGTGCCCACCGCGATGTTCACGCCGCTGTTCGTGATCTCGCGCACTTCCGGCTGGAGCGCGCATGTGATCGAACAGCGTGAGGACGGCAAGATCATCCGCCCCAGCGCGAACTACACCGGTCCGGAAGACCAGGCCTACGTGCCGATCGACAAGCGCTAGGCAGACATTTTTCCGATATGGAAAGGGGAGCCGCGAGGCTCCCTTTTCTGTATCGGCGAAGTGAAAACCGGTTGGGCCGAAACCATGTCCGGGGCTTTCGACGAGCTTGGCCAGGCTCGCCGTGTGGTGGTCTGGATGCTCTCAGTCAGCGGACAGCTTCAGGCGCTGCCGTCGCCGCTGCGCCAGCCAGCCGCCGCCGCAGATGGCGATCACCGCCAGCGCATCCAGGGTGTACTTCGCCCAGACGTGCGCGTCGAACCAGCCGCTGAGCAGATCGTCGTGGGCAATCATGCGTCCGGCCGTGATCGCGATCGCGGCAGCGCCGATGTACATGATGACGGGGAAGCGATCGATCAGTTTCAGGATCAGGGTCGAGCCCCAGACCACCAGCGGTACGCTGATCAGCAGGCCCAGGATGACCAGCAGCAGATGTCCCTTCGAGGCGCCGGCGATCGCCAGCACGTTGTCCAGGCCCATCAGGGCGTCGGCGGCGATGATCGTGCGCAGCGCGCTCCAGAACGTGTTGCCGGCCTTGATGTCGGGTCCGTGCTCGTCGCCGTGGTTCAGCAGCTTCCAGGCGATCGGCAGCAGCAGTACGCCGCCGGCCAGCATCAGCCCGGGCAGCTTGAGTAGATAGACCACGATGGCGGTGAGCGCAAAACGGACTGCGACGGCACCGAAGGTGCCCCAGAACACCGCTTTCTTCTGCAGTTCGCGGGGCAGGCGGCTCGCGGCCATGGCGATGACGATGGCGTTGTCACCGGCCAGTACGAGGTCGAGCAAAACGATGGCCAGCAGGCCGGAGAAGAAGTCGGGAGCAGTGAAATGCATGGATGGTTCCGTGCGCGTCGGACGATGCAGCGGACACGGGCACGCGCGGCCCGTGGCCACCGCAAAAGTCTCGTTCGCAGGACGACTGCCGGGTGACCGGAGCGAGGATTCGCTCGTGTTGACGATCACTTCACCGCTACAGATGGGCCTGTCGCGGGAACTACTCCCTTTTGGGCGAGCGGGAATTGTCGGGGCGCGGCATGGTCGCGGTCAAGCGACGCACGGGGCGCCCTTCCTCCCGCAGTCGGCTAAAATAGCGCTTTCCCCTGCCGCGAGATTCCAGCATGAGTGCGCACGACATCCGTTCCGCCGTCCGCCCCGATCCCGACCAGCCGATGGTCGACATCGCCAACTACGTGGCCGATTACCGGATCGACTCGAAGGAGGCCTATGACACCGCGCGCTACATGCTGCTCGACTCGCTGGCCACCGCGATGATGGCGATGAAGTTTCCCGAGTGCGTGAAGCACCTGGGCCCGCTGGTGCCAGGCGCCACCTTGCCGGGCGGCGCCCGCGTGCCGGGCACCAGCCACGAGCTGGATCCGGTGCAGGCTGCATTCGCGATCGGCACGCAGATCCGCTGGCTCGACTTCAACGACACCTGGCTGGCGGCCGAGTGGGGGCATCCGTCGGACAACCTGGGCAGCATCCTGGCGGTGGGCGATTACCTGGGCCGCAAGGCGGAGCGCGAGGGCGGCCAGCCGCTGACCGTGCGCGACGCGCTGGGCTACGCGATCAAGGCGCACGAGATCCAGGGCTGCTACGCGCTGCTGAACAGCTTCAACCGGGTCGGCCAGGACCACGTGATCCTGGTGCGCTTGGCCTCCACCGCGGTGGCCACCGCGATGCTCGGCGGCGACAAGGAGCAGATCACCACTGCCGTGTCGCACAGCTGGATCGACAACGGCGCATTGCGCACCTATCGCCATGCGCCGAACACCGGCCCGCGCAAGAGCTGGGCCGCCGGTGACGCCTGCCGCCGCGCGGTGACCCACGCGATCAATGCGGTCCACCGCGGCGTGGTCGGTTATCCGTCGGCGCTGTCGGCGAAGACCTGGGGTTTCTACGACGTGGCGTTCAAGGGCAAGCCGTTCGAGTTCGAGCGCCCGTTCGGCAGCTACGTGATGGAGAACGTGCTGTTCAAGATCAGCTACCCGGCCGAGTTCCATGCGCAGACCGCGGTGGAATGCGCGATGAAGCTGCATGGCGAAGTGGCGGGCCGGCTCGACCAGGTCGAAAAGATCGTCATCGAGACGCAGGAAGCCGGCTGCCGCATCATCGACAAGACCGGCCCGCTGGCGAACTACGCCGATCGCGACCACTGCATCCAGTACATGGTGGCGGTGCCGCTGATCTTCGGCCGGCTGGTGGCCAGTGACTACAACGACGACGTGGCCGCCGATCCCCGCATCGACGCGCTGCGCGACAGGATGACGGTGGTCGAGAATCCGCAATTCACGCGCGACTACTTCGACCCGGCCAAGCGCTACATCGGCAATTCGGTGCAGGTGTTCTTCAAGGACGGCAGCAGCACGGAAAAGGTCTCGATCGATTATCCGATCGGCCACCGCAAACGCCGCGCCGAAGGTATTCCGGTGCTGCTGCAGAAGTTCGAGGCGGCCATGCGCGGCCATTTGCCGGCGCATCAGGTCAAGGCGATCATGGCTGCCGTAGAAGACCCCGCACGGCTGGATGCGATGTCATTGCATCACTTCCTGGGACTCTTCACATTGTAAAGACGGTGTGAGTGGAAGATTAAGAACGGGACGATGCGAACTTTCCTGAACGAAGTTTCACCGGCCAATTGGGAGTCGGCGGTCGAAGTATTTCCTGCTTAACGATTTTGCTACAATCCCCGCCGCTTGCCGCCTAACCGCCAAGCAGGGGCAGTGAAAAGCTCTGAGTGACGTAGTTCAGTTCTGACGTGCGACTTCCGGTTAGGGTTGAACGGACGCGAAATCTAATAAATGAGGAGACACCTGATGAAACGTAAGGGCTTGTATTTTCTGATCGCGCTGGCCCTGGGCGGCGTAGGTGCCGTTCATGCGCAGGACACGACTGCTCCCACCGCCACCGAATCGACCACCTCGTCGTATGATGGGCGCTGGTATATCGCGCCCACCGTGGGCGGTTATTACAACGACACCGATCGCCATACCAACAGCCGCCAGTTCTATTACGGCTTGGGCGTGGGTCGGTTCATTTCGCCGAATGCGTCGATTGATCTTTTCGTGGACCGCACCAAGCGCGATCGCGATTCCCAGGTCGGCGGTGGCAGTTGGTCCAATAATACGGTTGGCGCCGCGGCGCGTTTCTATGCGGGCGACTGGAACGCCTGGCGCCCGTACCTGCTGGCCGGCGTGATGGGCAGCAACCACCATTCGCGCGGTGACAGCGGCTGGTCGCCGGCGGCCGAACTGGGCGGTGGCCTGTCCAAGACGCTCACCGACAGCTCCGACATGCGCATCGAAGCCGGCTACCGTTACGACTGGGACGACAAGAGCCAGCAGACAAAAAGCGGTTACGGCGACTGGTTCCTGGGTTTCAGCATCGTGTCGCGCCTCGGCGCTCCGGCGGCCGCTCCGGCTCCGGTTGCAGCAACCCCGCCGCCGGCTGATTGCTCGACAATGGACAGCGACCATGACGGCGTCAACGACTGTGACGACAAGTGCCCGGGTACGGCTGCCGGCACCATCGTCGGTCCGGATGGCTGCCCGCAGAAGGTCGTGATCGACCTGCGCGGCGTGAACTTCAAGTACGATCGCCCGAAGAAGGGTGAGACCGACATCTCGAAGTCGCTGGCCGAGCCGAGCGCCGACTCGATCGCCGTGCTGAACCAGGCCATCGACACCCTGCAGCGCTACCCGCAGGTGAAGGTGACGGTTGCCGGCTACACCGACTCGAAGGGCACCGACGCCTACAACCAGTCCCTGTCCGAGCGTCGCGCCTCGATCGTCTACAACTACCTGACCAGCCACGGCATCAGTGCCAGCCGTCTGGAAGGGCCGATCGGCCATGGCAAGAGCAACCCGATCGGCGACAACGCCACCGACTCCGGTCGCGCGCAGAACCGTCGCACGGAGCTGCAGGTTCAGCAGTAATCGAACCGCGACAACGCAGTAATGAAAAACCCGGCTTCGGCCTAATGCCAGTCAGTTAAGGTATTGACGCGACGGGAACGACCCAAGAGGCTCATGGTTTTCCATGAGCCTCTTG